>JBBABI010000023.1:0-16339 GCA_041679065.1 Candidatus Absconditabacterales bacterium | reverse complement strand
TTTGACTGCGAGTTTCCTTGCCAGAAGCTCGGATTGGTTGTATCCTTTGACGAATCGCTTCCTATATCGGTGGGAAGGGATAAAAGTGACGTGGAAAGGTTGAAACGTGCGACCGAAGGAAGTCCTTTAAGGGGAAGCGTTGAAAGGTGATGGATTGTTTTTTGCAGAAAAATCCCCCGCCGTTCCGGCCCTCCCCCTTTCGAAAAGGGGGTACATCATTTGGTTTATTTTTTGATTTAATTGAAGTGATAGGATTAGCCTATCGACCAAGAAATCAATGACGTCTTTTTTGTGATAATATTTTAATTTCAAAATGAGTTTCTTGATCTCATCCGTATAGGCAAAAGGAATAATGATTCCTTCCAAGTAATTTTCTTTTTCCATCTTACAATCTAGGCAGGTTGCGTAATCTTTGGATGTTCTATGACAATAGGGACAGATTTCGGGGTGAGGAATGAGCTTCCTTTTGCAGGGTACACACAAATAATCGCCTTGCTTGTCACAAGAGATGCAATGTTTAGGAAAGAATCGATTGAGGATATTCATGGAGATTGATAATATAGTAAATATTGAGTGTATAGTGTATGGTGTATAGTGTATAGTGTATGGTGTATAGTGTATGGTGTATAGTGTATGGTGTATAGTGTTATAGTGTATAGTTAATTCTGCTTTTGATTATTTTCTTTGGTTCTTTTGATAATAGTTATGAGTATTTTTATTATTATTTCACATTTTTCTTGTAGTTCTCTATTGGGTTCGTTAAATCACTTCTGGAGGACCCTAAGTCGATACATTGTTTCTCTGGCTTCTTTTAGGCTAATGTTCATTTTGTTGATAAAATCTTTCTTGCTACATCCTGATTGTGCTTCTGATACATTTGCTCAAATACTTGTTCATGATCTAAATACTTGTGAAGCAATCTCGTAATATCTTTTATTTTTGAGAATAATGTACTGTTTGCTTATGTCTATTGCAAAATCTAATGCCCTTTCGTGTATTCAATATTCCATTTCTCCAAATTATACAAAAATAAAGACTCTGCACTATGAACTCCGAACTATAAACTAATTTTATTGCTGTATTTTACTTTATTAAAAAAAGAAAAAAACGGACGAAAGTAGGAAAAAAAAGAGACAAAAGTAAGACAAATAAAAAAAAGGGCATTATTCTGCCCTTTATCTAAGTGAGTTTGAAATTGTTATTGCTTTATTAAATCCTTGAATATTTTTATTCTGTAGTCATTTGTACTAAATTCTTTAGTCGCTTTTTCGTAAGCACTTCTTACTTCATTGATGAAGTACTCTTCATCGTGAAATTCATTGATGATTGTCTTTGTTTTTGCAAAGCCGTTGGTGGGAGAATATACATGACCATCTTCCCCATGCCTGTTATTTTTCTTCCATATTTTCATAAACTCATCCTGTGGATTTTTTATCATCTCTTGGAGCATCTTTATATCTCCAATTTTCATTATTGTGGGACTATTTAATCTTTGGTCTATAAAATGTTTGTTAAGAACCCATCCCATTGAATGAAGTGGTTTGTGGAAAAAAAATTCTACAAAATCGTCATTCGAAATACTGTTACTTGCAGTTATTATTCCAAGATGCCATCCCTTTAAAAGCTGATATTTGTCTTCCTTGTTCTCCATAAGATACACCATCACAGGTGTCGTCATTGGATACATTTTTGGATGTCGGAGGAATAAGATTTCCGGTTTTTCAGGGGCCGTTGGAGCAACTTCTTGTAAATGTTTAAGTACGAGTTTCCGTTGTCTTTTCATCTCTGCTCTTACAGAGACGTTGTTGGAGATTTCAGTATTTACTGTAGCATGAGTGCTTTCGTTCATTCGCATCCAATGATTTTTATCATCATTTTCAGTAATCTCCTTTTGGAGATGAAAACACAGTGCTTCAATATTTACTTTCCCGATTACAGATAGGTTATTGTAATCGATGCCATCAAGTCCTTCAAAAAGATAGGAGATGGGCAATAATTCATTGGTATTTGTTTCGTTCATCTTTTTTAAAGTTTTTATTTGTTATTACTATTTTTTTTATTTATGTTCACAACCAGTATGTAGTTATTTCCTTATAAATGTCAATCTACACGTTGTAGGAAAATTTCCGCTAAAACAAAAAACCGAAACGTGAGAGGTTTCAGTCTTTTGCTCTGTTTTTTTAAAGAGTTATTTCTTAATGATCGCTTCAATAGCTGCGAAAGACATATCTTCTTTATCGTTTACTAAGATATATAATTCATCGCCGGGTTTCCCTTTGAAGAACGTGACGGCAGCTTGATTGAGGAAATACGATTTCCCGTCGTCAGTCAGCGCAACGAATTTGTTGTCATCTGTCCTGGAGAGAATCGCTCTGATATGTTTCCTTTCTACTGGCTGGATCAATTTGTAGATAAATTTCCCATCTTCCAATATCTTGAGCTTGAGAAGATCTCAAGGCACTAACTTAGTTTTGCTTGAATAATTTAATGGTACGGGATATTTTTTCTGGTCTGATCCAATCATGAAATAGCCATCAAATTTTCCTTCGATCACTTCTGCATTTTCTTCATTATATGCCTTCAATTCTACTTTCCCTATATCTTCTATTTCTTTGTCTGTGCTTTCCAGTGTCTCAGGTTTTTCTGGATCGAATTTAGCGAGCTGATTCAGGATCATATGCATCCTTTTGATATTGGATTCCATATCACTCAATACGTTCTGTACGAACTGCACCATCTGCTGATGTTTTTTCATAAGCTCTTCTTTGTCTACTTTCTTGGCTGCTACTGGTTTAGTCACTGGTTTAACAGCTTTGGGTGTCACTACTTTTGGTGTTGTGGTTTTGACTGTAGTTCATGTTGTTTTCCCAGCTGTGCTGGACTTTGATGTTTCTGTCATTTTTGTTTTTGGTAATAATATAAAAGATTTTTTTGTTTCGTATGCATCAAGTATAAGGGTTTTTAAAAATTTTGCAAATATTTGTTTATTGCTCTACTTTAGAGGTATAAAATTTGATATATACTAGGATGGTTTTATTAGATATTCTATTGAAACATATCTTTTAAAAAGTATATATATGACATAAACAAAAGGAGGTGTATATGAATATGGATTATTCTTTTATTGGTATTAATTTTTGGGATAACCATACGCTTTGGTTTTTCTTTGGCCTGATCTTTATTCCTCGATTGATGTTATTGTATTTCGGCTGGATCACACCTTTTTCGGTGTGGTTTATCATAAAGATGAGTTTTTGTCCGAGAATAATAATATCGTTTATCATGACGGCCCTGTACAATACTTCCAATCCTACGGTAATCGTCTTTGTCTGGATTATTTCTATCATTGGAGATATTGTGGATAGTCTTATCAAGGTTAAGTTCTCTTATCGTTCGTATCAAGCAAATTTGGAAAAAATCAAAGAAAAACATCCTGAAATGTTTGATCGTTATTAGATTTTTTGCTATGCAACCTGGGGTAATTTCCTCAGGTTTTTTTATTATAATAAAAAAAACTCCCCCGGAAAACCCGGGAGAGTAGATATCAAATTATAAATGGATAAAGAAATAGCAATTGATGTCATCTGTTTCGTGGTTCCATCCTATTCCATATAATCCATTAATGTATCTGGATTCGAATGTCTTCATCACACCCCACTCACCTCTCACAATATCATTCTTACTCAAATCATATCCTGTATCTGAATACAAAGAAATCGATTTATCTTTATTGAGATGAATAACTAAGACATCTGATACTATCTGATCCTGTTTCCATACCAGAGTAGAATACACCCTGTTGAATTTTAACGTTAAAGCAGATCCAAGCTTTTGGTTGTATTCTGCATACCAAGTTGATACCGTTACTTTTTTGTAGCTTACCATACCAGAGTACTCCGGCTTATCTTTGCGTGATGCAATGCCTACTCCTGCTGTAATATCTGATGTGAAAGCGTATTTAACTTTAGCGTTGATTGACATACCTACGATCTGAGCTTCTGAGAATGTCTCGAATTGCCCATCCCCGGAAACTGGATGCGGACGCTGTTCGGTAGGTAATGTAGCCATGTTGCCTGTTTCTATGCTCAGTTTTTTGGTCGGGGTGAATTTAAACCAAAATTGCTGCATATGCCATGGTTTTGTACTGGTTTCCCCTTGATACATCGCCCATGCTTTGACAGCGAACCATGTAGCAGGTTGATAGGTTCCCATAGCGCCGAATCTGACGTTTGTGAATGTAGAGGCATACAAACTATCCGTGCTGAATAATGAACCCGATAGCATACCTGCATAAATTCTATCTATAGTAATTGAACTATCAGATGTAAGCTTAATGTTTTCAATTTGAGCGAAGCTCAGTGTGCTGATTGCTACGAAAGCAATCGTGATAATCATTTTTTTCATTTTGTTTTTGTTTTTTTTAATTGTTAGTACTTGTATAAATCTCCTGTGAAATGGAGCGATTTAGCATCTGGCGAATTGTAATAGAATCCGATCACTACAAATTTTTCTCCTGATTGGTGATCAAACATTTTCATTTTACTTCCATTTGATATCCACTTCATATACTTTTTCATTGCTGACCATACAAAATCGTATGACCCTGACATATCAGCGATAAATTCACATGTTGCGAAGTTTACTCTCTCTAAAGTGTCTTTTGTAAGAGCTTCATAATCTTCTTTGCTCTCTGCCCAAAGGGTGATATTGATGTTCAGTTTGGAAAGAGAATCCAGTGAAATGGTTGGAAGTTCGGAAATGTTTTTGAAAGTATTGGTCTTCGCTGAAATTCTTTGATTGTTGTCATTTTGACAAGCTGATATCAGCATAATTGCTACGCTGAGTATCGCGATTAGTTTTGTTTTCATGTTTTTTTTGTTTTTTAGTTGTTTGTTTTTTTATTTTTTATTTACCATAATATATTTTTCATGTCCATCCTTATAGTAACCGTGTCCATCCTGCTTGAAGGTATTTCATTTATCTTTTATGATTCAGTTTGTCCATCCTGTTAAATCCGCAGTGTTTGGATCTACTCCTTCAATTTTATTTCCCAATCGATAGAGGCTTTTTGCGTCTCTATAAAAACAGTGACCAGCATGTTCATATTCACTTGTGTCTTTCACATAACCAAAGTATCTAAAAGTCTGAGGATCTGCTCCTTCTATTATTTCTAATGAATCATATCATAATCCTGCTAGATGATATACATATTTAGCATCTTTACCCATGAAACAATCTACTATTTCGAACGTTTTAGGATCTGCTATATTTTTTACCTCAATAAAATCCATTTTTGAAACATCTGTTGCTGCACCAAATTTAGAATGATTATAATAAATTTTATTCCCTTTTTTGATATACTCTTGTCCAAGATTAACCACATTATCAGTAGCACCTTTTTCTTTATTAAAATCACATGCTGACAATACTGCTATTAAGGTGGCAAGAGTCACTATCTTTCGATTGGAAATATTATTTCTTCATTGTTTTTCTCTAACTGATTCATTTGTATTTGATTGTTCATTGATGTGTTTGTTCATAATACTTTTTAAGAAAATAAATAATATGTATTGACATGTTTTTGTTTTAACGTATTATAATATATATAAAAAGTAAGTAATGTCAATCCTCCATTAGTAAAAGGTGTTGTTGGAGATCATCAACATATGAGTTTCGAGTAACGAGTTTCGAGTAACGAGTAACGAGTGAAATAAAAAAAACCGCCCGGAGATTCCGAACGGTTGGATATGTTTTTCACTCTTTCATTATGGACCTTGTATGCAAGCTATCGCAATTATCCACATAATGATGATTGCGATAATCCTTATTATTTTAGGACAGCGGCTTATCGCTCCTATGGACCAAAAAGATAATGCGATAATCACCAGCATGATAATAATTAATAGTGTTGTCATTTTATTTCCCCCCTTTCGCGTTGATTTCTAACAGTTCTTTCATGGTTTCGAAATACGCCATCATTTCTTTCTGTGCCTCTTTTACAGATTTCTCGCTTTTGTATACGCGGATATACTTGCTCGATCCTTCGTGATTATTGTTATCGGTTATGCAGAAGATACTGCACATGATAAGTAAGCGAGCCTTATTAATAGGCGTAACGTAGAGATGATCTGGAACATCTGGTACACAATAAAACACATTTTTCTTGATGTCCTGTTCCATAGCATGAATCCATTTTTTTATCAATTCAACGCTGGTGCCTTGTATTAAAGTTTCCATTTTATTTTCCTCCTTTTAGTTTAGAATTTATTAATCGATTTTTTCTAATCCTAACGATACAAGATTATCATGAACTCTGTCTGTGTATATATATTCTCCTCCAACCAGAATTACACAATCTATATCGTCCAACTTTTTCTTGAACACTGCCTTTTTATCAGAATCCTCCTTCTTCTGTTTACATTCATATTCTGCCCAGATGATAATATCATTGAGGAAATGTTTAATGGCAATAAAGTTCAGATCTAGCAATTTCTTTTCGTATTGAACGATTGATCCGCTGCACTGAGGATGTGAAAAAGCATTACAAACATTAGATAAACTCTCAGTAAGTATTTTTAAACCCTTAGGGAAAAAATAACTATGCATGTGAACATCTGATGCTTGTGTAATGAAGAGTTGATCTTGCTCTATTACACTATTTTGGGCAAATCTTTTGAATGTTTCTCTCTTTTCTTTATGCCCTACAAAGTAATAAGGATGAACTGCTGTTCTTTTTCTTGCCATTACCTCTCTGTCTGAAGGACAAAGGATTTTGACTATCTTATCCCCATATTCTTTGATGTGCCATCTATACTGTGCGATCACGGGTGTAAGAACAAAGATATTACTTAATGGTATCGTTCTATGTCTTTCCGCAATGTTTTTATGGACAATCTCCAGTGCATCATCGAAAGGAAGTACATTCATCATTGTAATACCAAGTTTTCCAAAACTCGATATTATGTCATTGTCCAATTCTATAGAGAGATTTTTAATAATATCCCTAGAAAGATAGTTAGGCCAACCCTCTAATTTAATTGTGTTTTCCATTTTATTTTCCTCCTTAAGTTTTTTGATTGGGTTTTTTCAAAGTGGTTTGGATAAACAATTGACTATTCAATCCACTGATATTCATTGATATAATAATTAAATGGATCATTGCTTTCGCTTCCTGGCGAAAAAACTTTTTTATGAAATTCCAATACAGACAACGAAATCTTCGTATTCACAACATATTTTTTAAGATATGCGTCATTATGTATTGTCCAGTATCTCATGGTGTCATGGGGGATAAGATCGTATGAGATTTCTTCCTTGTGTCTGATCCTGCTTTCCATGGTATCGAGAAAGAATGCATCGATTTTTATTTTATTCTTCTTATCATCGTCGATGGAAAATCTTTTCACCATTATAGATTCCACAGATTCATCTTCCAACTTTCTGAAAAGTTCTTCTATGGATGATTTCTCTTTGTAGATAAGCCTCTTGTAGCAGCGGTTGGCAATATAGGTAGCCAATGTCTTAATAAATATTCTAATGTTTCTCATAGTAAGTACCTCCTTTTACGTTGTACATTTTTTTATTTTCTTTATCCATTTCATGGACTTGGCATACTGCCAGAAGTTGCGTTCTGGAACCTGATCGTAGAATTCAAGTTTAATCTTGAGTTCGTTGATCTGTTCATCGAATTCAGTCAGTTTTTCGTCGATTTCCTTCAGTGATAATCCATCAACTGTCATGTGAGTTAAGAAATGTTCACGAAATTCGCCTTGGAATGTCGGCAATATTTTCTCATAAAATCCCTTAGGAACAAAGCAATCTCTTTTTTTTACCAATTCCGATTTCTTTGTTTTCATCTCTTTTATTTTTTCGGTCACATCCTTGCTCAAAAATTTCAGATTGAAATCCCTGCGATTTTCACCAACCGTCACCAGGAATGACGCAATCAGGACAAAGGTTTCTATCAATACTACAACCCCTGCCTTTATCAATAATGGACTCGACAATATTACAAGCAATGGATATCCAAACATGCCAAACCCAGCTATGTGAGCGGTGATCAATAGGACCCAGATTTCTTGCTTTCTCTTCCGATCGAATTCCTTTTGGAACTGATCAAATAATTCTTGTTTTGTTTTTTTCATGATTTTTTTGTTTGCGTGTGATTAACTTTATTAAATTCTGATAAAAAGATGTTTGATCCATAAGTTGCCCATTAATATTTTCAATTTCTTCCTGAATCACCACCAATTCATGGATCTCTTTTTCGTACACATTTCTGATATTTGTCATACTCCGTTCTTCGATATTTTTCATTTTTGATGGGATATCGTTTATAATGATCTCAAATATCCTACATACGGAAGCCCATCTCAGGGTATTATCTTCTAAGATGATTTCTTGTTGTTTTAAGACAGATAATCTGTTTTGTAATTTTTTTGTTTTCATAATTATTCTCCTTAATTTTAATGTTTTTTTAATATTAATTGCATGATGTGATGCGTATGGGGTACTGGTTTAGAATCTTCACGCAGGAATATATTCTCACTTACGATCTCAAATTCCTTTATCAATTCGTACACATCTGATTTTTTCTGATGATAATCAATCGAATAATTCTCGTCGATAATCAGCAGATTGAAGTGAATGAATGCATAGCCTCCACGCTTTAATGTCCTGTACATCTCTTTCATAACCTTGGATGCATTCACATAGTGCATGACATTGATGCAGAAATAAGCATACTTGCTACTATTTTGAAAAGGAAGTTTTTCAATGTTGCAGCAGTTAAAATTCGTTCCGTGTATGTTATAGTGATTGGAGATATATACCAATGCTTCATGATCAATATCGAATCCCATACACGAAATCCTATGCTCTCTGAAACGCACAACATCACGACCTATTCCACACCCAAGATCGGTAATTACAAATTCTGAAGATAGGATTTGTTTATTGAGATTATTCTTCAAAAATTTTGCAAACATATCTGCATGGATTGTTGGATGATTTTCCCAATGTTTATCACGGGAATACTTGTCGAATAATTCTTGATTTTTCATGGCAAAGACCCTTTCTTTTATTTTTATATTTTGTTTTTAATTTTTGTTTTTTTTGGCTTTCAGTTTTACACTTGATGCTTTACGCTAATATTTTATGTAAGATTTTTTGTTTGACTTGATTGTTTGTCCAGCACTGCACTAACTCTCTGTTCTATCTGTTCGAAATAATCATCTTTCGTTACCGTATAGGGGAATTCTTCGCTGAATTTTTTATCGATCTGCTGCAAATATTCTGATATTTCTACATTTCTTGCATGTCTTTTGAGACAATAATAATTGCCGAATTTTTCAAGCACTTTGTCAGTGATGATCTTCACTATCTTCTGCGCTGTCTTATATCGTCCTTCGATATCCATTCATCATCTCTGCTGATAGCTCTGCAACGAATAGCTTTTGAATGTCCTGAAATACGGTTCAATGCCTATCGTGTTTCCATTGTCCCCATAGTACGCATTTTCGTTTCCTGGATAGAGAGTTATACCCTCATACCTGTTTCATGTTCTGGAAATATAAGCACATTGTCCATCCGCATGAAGAGCTGTCGCTCATAGATTATTATCTGAATATTCCCTGGCAACTTCTTTCATTTCCTTGATGTCTACTTTTCCAAAAACTTTTTCGTTACATTCAGTGATTCCTGGCTCTGTGACTATCAGAGCTGCTCAAAGGCTATCGGCATATTGTTTGATGGGAAACATCCTATCAACATTAGATGGTGTGACATACGTATGCAGGACAAACCTTGAGAGATTGTAAGTTGTATTTTTTATAATCATCTGTTTTTGGTGCTTTTTGATAAACTCTTTTCGTGAATCTGCCTTAAACCAGCTCTCGCGATTGCTATGTATTTCAAAAGAATTGTAACTGACCTGGAAGACGATGTTCGGATTCAGTTGGTCCAACATCTCTATCTTTGTCTGGGACAGTGAGACACCATTGGTGTTTACGATAAGAAAAAGATCGAGTTTCCCAGTGATTTTGGCCAATTCGATCATCAGATCCAGATTTTCTCAAACCAAAGGTTCGCCGTATGCCATCACACAGACTGTATATCCGCCTGTCTTTTTGAATATGTGCAATAACTCGTTCATTCATTGCAACACAGGTAGAGTGAATTTATCGTGTGCAGTTTCTTTCCTGATATCATCGACCCGACATTCAGCGCAATTATTATTGCAATCTCCCGTGACATTGATTGTCAAAAACCTATATCCTGGCTCGATCCCTAAGCACTCGAGATACGAACTACTTCACAGGATCAACGATCCAGCTATCTCCTGTTTATTTTCTTCTTGTTGCGCAGGAATCTTTTTGGAACTGAATAGTTTTTCAAGGAATCAAGGTTTTTTATTGAGGTTGGTTTCAGTCATGGAAGTTTGGGTTAGCAATTAAACGCCCACATCATATACAATATATAATAAATGTCAATGTAGCATAACGAAAAAGTGCTGTTGACGAGCATCAACATATGAGTAACGAGTAACGAGTGAAATAAAAAAAACGCCTAGAAAACTAGTCGTGAGTTGAATTTTGCTTGAAAGTTATTTTGAAAACTTTCTGATTCTTGTTTTGTCGCTATCAATGACGGCGAACGTTCCACAAACACATTTCTTGCTTTTTATAAATTCTATAATGCGATTTTTTTGCGTCACATCTCTTACGAGAATCAATACTATAGATTTTCGGTTTTTCTTGGGGAAGGAATATGATAACATCCCGAAATCCTTGTCATTGGTGATCAATATAGCCTTATGATGAAAGACCATATCCAATACTTCCATGTCCGTGATGCCAGAAAAGTCTTTCCCAATATGAATAACTTTATATCACAACTTCTTTAGAATCTCTGTATAGCTATAAGGGATATTTTCATCGCAGATGATGCTAAGCATAGACTACTTCTTCATTAGTAATTAAACTTTTGGCGAACAAAAAAACTTCTTTCAGATATGTGGGTTTCAAAGTAGGATATTCTTGAAGAACTTTTTTTGTGGTTCGGCCTTTGCTTAATAATTCCAAAATCAAAGTAACGGGTATCCTTGTCCCCTTGAATACTGGTTTACCAAAACATATTTTGGGGTTAATCTCTATACATTGGAATGTCATAATGGAAGCGGTAACTATATAAACAATGATAGTTTATATAAAAAACATCAAATTTCAATGATTTCTTATCTTGAACCCATACCTTTGGGATTGTTTTTGACGTAATCGGAAAACGTTGGTAGCGAGTCATTTTTCAATGGTCTTTCCTGGTGTTTCTGCGAAGCGCTTTTGAGTTTCTTCTCAAGGAGGATTTTTTTCTGGAGAAAGGCTGATTTGGTTTTGAAATAATCCAGTGCCACTAGGTTTCCATAATATACTCCGAAGGAATTTTTTTGCCGAGCATAAATTCTTTCCTTAGAATTGTACGCGTAGAGATATTTTTTTCCGTCCAATATAACATATCCTATATCATATGTCGTTTTGCCATCGCTGTACGCATATTTTCCTATATATTTTACTGCTAATCATTCTTTGGTTATATCGTCTGAGGGAAGCCATGAATGGTTTTTAAAAATAGTATCATAGTCTTGTATCGTGTTTTGCATCGCCTCTTCATATTCCTGGAATACGCCGTTTGGTATGAGGTTGCTATTCACATCTCCTGTCAATTTCTGAAGTGTATCCTTATTGGTAATAACGAATTCATCGAGATAAGCGATGATTTTATCTATTTGATTCTTCTCTATTTTTTCGAGCATTCATTGGTAAAGGAAATCCTTAATAAGAAAATTTTCTATTTGTCGTGGAAGATGATCTTCCCCATAGGAGCGATCATTATTTTTATAAAAACGAATAAGATATTGATCAAGTACTTTGTTTATGACTGGTTTGTTTTGTTTCAGAAAATCTATGGCAAGCTCTTTGGCATATTGGGTATAGAGTTCATTATTTTTCTCTTTATCAAATTTTCAATAATATACTCTTGTTGCAAGAATGTATTTTTTTCCACTGGTATTGATGGCAAGTCTGTATCTTTGATCGCCGTTTCCATACCATCAGGCATCTTTGAGACTATATTCCCCTATATCCTCTACATCATGTGAGACTGCATTCATTCCCCTATATCATGACCTGGTCTTGTATGTTGAATCCCACGTACTTTCAAAATCCTTGTCAAGCAATATTGTATTGATAAATGCTTCGGTATATGGTTTGTAAATTTCATACGGAGTGGTCGGTACATCTGCCGTTTTGAATTCCCCTATGTTATTCGGGATCAAATAATCATCGATCACTTTATCTTCTAGACATATATTGTCATTATAATTACCCATTATATTCAGTACATCCTGATTATTGAGACAATCAACGATTTTGGATTTGAATTGTGAAGTGTCCTTCGAAAATTTGCCTAGAGATCAATAACGGAAGAGAAATCTCTCATATATTTGTTGGATATATTTATTAATTCGTTCAATTTTTTCTTGACCCTCATATTCTCATGATGCCATATCTCATGATCGAAAAACTCTTTTGTTTTCAAATATCTCTTTGATGGTTTCTTGTTGCTGTTTTTCTATCTTCTTGGATTGTAGATAATCTCATATTTCCACTGTTCATAGTGCTCATGCGATCGCTCATGCAGTAATCGCTACTATCATTTTCCATTTGAAAGCGATTTTGTTTTTTTGCGCTATTTTTTCCGCCAATTGCTCTGATTTTTCCGTATCAAAATACAATCATCAGAATGATTTTCCTTCCAACTTCTTTTCACAGAATATTTTCAAATTATCCAACAAGGGATACTCGGAAATGTGGGTATTGATGTGTTTGAGTAGCAGTGCATCATATTTTTTTTGTCTGCCTACTCATCATTGCAGGGTGATTCCGTGAAGCAAAGCATTGATGCGGATTGCGAGTTCGATCATTCAATAATAATCAGAATCTCCTGTTTTCTCTTTCAATTCATTGGGTTTGAGATCTTTGATTGCTTGGAAATACAGGGGGTCGTTTTGGCATATTCGATAGAGATATTTCGCTATATCAAGGCTTGTAAAATGATCTTCAGGAATTTCTGGCTTCGTTCAATTATTATCCAGTCATGAAATTCCTTGCGATTTCATTACAGTGAATAGCTCCTTATTGTTTTCTTCAATATCGATGATCTCGACATCGTTTATTCTTTTCTTGTTTATCTTTTTCGTCATAGCTATTATATGTTTTTTTTGTTCATCAACGGTTGTATATTCTTCCTTGTCTGGTGTCTCGTTGAGCAGCTCGCTTACTTGGTTTGCAAGTTCAATGACTATCTTTTCATCTTTTTTGGTATGGGTTATGAAGTAACTAAGTAATGCGGTGATCACTTCATCAGAATATGTTCATTCTCCATCTGTCCTCATTTTCCCGATATAACTATGAGCATGGTCTGCATTGATATCTGCTTTTTCTACTGATATATCCTTGCCATTTTCTCTGTAACTGACAAATCTTGGATCGGGGCCATTAAGGGTTTGATCCATGTTCTGCAGTTTCTGACTTGTTCGATGAATGGTCTTTTTGAGCATACTTATTTCTTTTTATGTCGGTAAATGTCTCGAACCAAATTGAATACGCTGGTCAATGCGTCATGAAGCGTCTGGCTTTCAATGATGAGTCCGCACATTTCGTCGGTCGCATACATCAGGACGGCTACTTTATTTGTTCCGTAGACGACTATTTCATTTCATAAGTTAAAAAGCGGTTTCTCTACAATAATTG
Source organism: Candidatus Absconditabacterales bacterium (assembly GCA_041679065.1). Taxonomy (GTDB): domain Bacteria; phylum Patescibacteriota; class Gracilibacteria; order Absconditabacterales; family Absconditicoccaceae; genus CAJBLF01. Next base: position 2,534 of record JBBABI010000023.1, on the reverse strand, counting down.
TATTGTGATTTTTTTTGTGATATTTAGCATATTCAGAATTATCTTTGGACATAATTGCCTTGGTCTTTGTTTTGATTTTTTGTCTTTGCGGGATAAATTCGTTGTAGATGTATTTTTCCACTCTTGGATCCATCTTAGCTGCTCCGACAAAACTCAGATAGGGTGCAGTCATTGTCTTCCCTGCTAGCAATACTTCTTCAAAGACTTTTTTGAGTCCTTCAAATCATTCAAAAAACTGTGTTTTGGGTTTAGTGCCGAATTTATTGCTTACCGCGAGAATTTCCGGTAGCTGTGATTTCAGTTTTTCGTAATTTTCTTCGTGCTTTTTGAAAAGGATTTCAGGGCTGATAGCGCTGTAATATTTTACTCCATCTTTGGTCATTTCATTTACAATACCCCTTCTTTTGAGATCTTCCAAAATAGAATAGGTAGTTCATCTATTGATTTCTGCACGTCTAGCGATGGTGCTGGCGATACTGCTGCCCATTTCGATCAGCATCAGATAAACCTTGGATTCCTTTTCAGAGAAACCATAATTGGTAAGGTATCAAATAAGATTATTATCCATGAGTGATAAAGTGATAAAATGATAAAATGATCGTTTTTTCGTTTGATCGTTTAGTCGTTTAGTCGACTTTATAAGTATATCCAGAAATGTTTTTTTTGCAAATTTTGAAACAGGATGTCAGAGGATGAACGGAGGATTGCAGAAGATGAGAAACAGAGGATTCCAGAGGATAAAAAAACAGAGGATAAAAAAACAGAGGATTCTGGATGATGATAAGGTACTGGAATGACGATAGAGAATGATGAAAGAAATATTTGCAATGCCACATATTTTGAGTATAAAGTTTACGTTTTTATCCCCTATCATAAGGTCATGAAATTTTTTTCAACCTTTTCCAAGCTCTGTCTATTCGGTTTATTGTTTGTGGGAGTGACGCATGCGACCACATGAAATGTATGGGATCGGATAGATAATCTTTCTACTGATACGGCTTTCGGGTATACATCGTTACAAAAGATATCTATTAGTCAAATAACGACTTCTAAGGTAGTTATCACTTCTCCAGTTGTCCAAGATGATCTTGGTACTACCATCAAAAGATATACCGTGATGTACTGACAGTATCCTTTGGATGATATCTTTACTACTCCGACACTTTTGGATCAGACCAAAGAAAAGACATTTGATTTCACTACAGTAGGTTCCAGTATCACGATGGAATTAAATGCTGTGGCTGATAGCCTGGATCCGACTAAAGTTTATTATCTTTTCGTAGCTCCCAAAACTCAAAACAATATCATGGTAGAGATTTCTAATGAACTCTGGATCCAACTTTCTACTCAATCTACAGGAGAAGGTCTGTATACTACGTGAACAACACTATTGACGCATGCAAGTGCATGAGCTGATATGAATTTAGCTAATGTCAGTTGTACCTATACTACAAGCAGGACGGTAACGTGCAGACGAACAGCCATAGATGGATCAGATAAAGTAGATATTCTTCTTCGAGATCCAAATATGAGGATTTTCAATAAATTGGCTACGGTAAATATGTCTACGGAAAGATATGATTTCACTGTTTCCAGGAACGGCGAATTTATCGTCAATTTCCTGCCAAATAATGGTGGAAGAGAGAAACGTTATACTTTCACCGTTTCCGGTGTTACGTGAACAACACCAAAGACTACGACTACTACCATCAAAACTGTTCCTCATGTAGGACCTACAGAAAATATTCTTGTCGCTTTGTTTATCACGTTTGTCTTGTATCTTGTATATAGAAGATCTACTGCGAAGAGGAAGTAATTGGAAAGGTGGAAAGTGGAAAGATGGAAAGGTTGAAAGATGGAAAGATTGAAAGGTGGAAAGATGGAAAGGTTGAAAGATGGAAAATGGAAAGATGGAAAAGTGGAAAGATTGAAAGATGGAAAAGTGGAAAGATGGAAATATGGAAATTGATATTTAAAGATATAAAAAAATCCTTGTGTGGTAGCAAGAATTTTTTTTATGGGATTTATGATTGATTATAGTATTTATAGGCTTAATCTATTGCTCTCATCAACATCAGCATTACATATCCTCTCAGCTCTTGTAGACTGGGATCAGTGTTGGTAATGATGTTGTTTATCTTAAGTGCATTGAGATGATTGAGATAATAGGGTGTTCATCGATTATATAGATCTCCATATAATGCTCTAGAAAGAACAGTGCCAAATTGTGCTCTAGTTACTTTTCCATTAGGATTAAATGTGCTTATCGGAACGCCATTCACATCCAATCACATGAGTCCAAGCTGACAAGCAGTTTTGGCGTAAAATTTCATCTCAATGCTTTCATCGTCCATATCAGTGAAACTACAGACTAATCAAGTATTAGGTATCTGTCCAAGCTGTTTGACGGCAAAATTGCTGATCATTTTCGCAAGATGTTTCCTGATGAGGGTGTCGGCTAGATCTGCTTGTTGGATGGTAGGTTGTGTGGTGATACCAATAGTGTATGCAAAAATATACGCGTCATTGAGTTC
>JBBABI010000022.1:0-17139 GCA_041679065.1 Candidatus Absconditabacterales bacterium | reverse complement strand
GGACAAAGAAGAGCAGATCAAAGTGGAGATGATGAAGATCAGGACGCAGAAGAATGTCCCTACCCATCTCAGACCAGGCATCGACGCCAAAGATATCGGTAACGTGCTTGCTGATAAAACGTGAATCCCTACGAATATCGTCAATGAAGATGAGATCAGCAAACTCAGAAGATTAGCTGAAGATCTCAAAGTAAATATCATCGGACAGGATGAAGCCGTGGAAGCAGTCGTCAAAACACTGACCAGAAGCAGATTATCTGTCATCCCAAAAAAGAAGCCTATCGGATCATTCCTATTCCTGGGGCCTAGCGGTGTAGGAAAGACCTACTTAGCGAAGCTGATCGCCAGGGATTATTTTGGTGATGAGAATGCGATGATCAGGATAGATATGTCGGAATTTATGGAGAAATATTCTGTCTCCAAATTGATCGGTTCGCCTGCCGGATACGTCGGGTATGATGAGGGAGGTAACCTCACCGAAGCGGTAAGAAGAAAACCTTATAGTGTAATCCTTTTCGATGAAGTGGAGAAGGCAGCGAGCGATGTGCTTAATATCATGCTCCAGATCCTGGATGAATGACATCTCAAAGACGCCAAAGGCAGATGGATAGATTTCAAAAATACCATCATCATCATGACTTCCAATATCGGCTCAGAAGAATTCGCCAAGAAGCAATCCAGCATCGGATTCTCTATGGGCGATGGAAACAAAAAGGTCGTAGATGTGGAATTTGATACGGTCAAAACCAAGGTATTGGAAGAGATGAAAAACACCCTCGCTCCAGAATTATTGAATAGGATAGATTACAAAATCATCTTCAGGCATCTGGATAAGGCAATACTTGCCAAAATCCTGAAGGTCAAACTCGAACAATTCTTCGCCATCTGGAAAGCCAATTCCTCTGTCGTGCTACCCAAATTCAGCGATGCGAAGATCAAGGAGATCATTGAGAAAATCTACGATCCGCAATACGGCGCTAGGCCGGTGGAAAGATATATACAAGATGAAGTTGAGCCTACACTCATCAAGAAGATCCTTGATAGCAAGAAGTAGGATTTGCTCATTAATGAGTGGTTGAAACATTGAGGTCCGGCACCGAAAGGCAGTCGACAATGGATATTGTCGACATATCAAGATGCCGGAACAGTTGAGAGTTGAGATGTTGCGATTTATATATAAGGAATCCTGTCCACCTAGGTGGATGGGGTTTTTCTGTTTAGAAATCATATGTTCTCTTTATGCGACCTTTTTGTCTAATTCAAAGTGAATCCATGGAGCTTTAGCTGTCAGTGCATCTATTAATTCTGTTTTTGAGCCAAAGCATCTAATACATTCTTTGTTCCCACTAATGGATTTTTTTGCTTCCTCTAATTCGTTTTGTACTCCAGCAGGAACCTTTCACAAATATGTATTTACTCTTGTGAATAATCTTTGAATTTGTTTATCTGCAGTGTCATCTGCACCTTCTGATCATCCATCTTTGAACATAGATTCAATTTCGGCTGCTGTATCCAGCAAAACAAAAACCAATGTTTCTTCCTGTTTGCTTGGCTTCTTCTGATGTAAGGACGTAGAAAAATCTATCGCTCTCTGTCTTAAGGTTTGTTTGAAATTTATTAGTTCAGTTAGATTTGATGTTTTATCAAATTGTACTATCATTTTTGCAAATAGGAATGAAAATAAAATCACTCACTATATAACTATTGTTAGATATAAGTCAAGACCATTTCCTGCAGATAACAATCACGGATTTTTTCTATAAAAAAAAAGTCCCGGTCTAGATAAGCGGCCGGGACGTACCGAGGGTATACCTCGTCAAAAGCGAATTGCCGATAATCAGGCAATGGTAATAATCAATAATAGAGACCAATGCTGTTTCCAGCTAACTGTAGGGATAAAATCCTTTCAGCTAAATTAAATTCCAAGAGCGGTAGTACTTCCCGCCAGATTCACAATTCACGGCATAATGCCGGACAATCAAGAGGGTGGCATATTACCACCTTAAATAAAGCTCTCTACCATGCCTGGTAAGAGCGAGTGATTACAAGCTTGTACCATTAATGGTACAATTACTATATATATTTATCATAAGAAATCAAGTGTTTTTCATATTTTTTTATATCTACTAAATATGGCTTAGTAACTGGCGTTTTCGTGCCTTCCTTTAAAAGATTTGATTTTATTTCATTTTTGCCTATAATTATCTCTGTACTTTATATTTTTCAATATCACCAATGCTAAATAAAGCAACTAAATCGCTAAAAAATACCGGCAATAAAGCAAAAAAACGACTCTGAGCAGGATGAGCCGTCATTTTCGGATTACTGACCAGTAATGCCGATGGCAAAAGCATCCCTGAAAAAAATGCATGAGAAGCTAACATAGGGATACATAAGTCATTCTCTGAATTCAAACATAGCATATCACAGCAGCCCGCTATAAATATCAATGAGGTGAATAAGCCAACCTCATATGCAAATTTCGATTCGATCGGCGGAGATCCCGATACCACGGAGGTCAAAAACTTCTTTCTGACCAAAGTCACGAGCACTCCCCAGGAAGTAGCTGAATTCACCAAAGTCCGGAACGAGGCAAAAAAATCTCCTAATCGGGAGGCATTATGGAACACTATCAAGGATGTATATACGACATATTCTGAGAGTCCATTGAAGAAAGCGATATTTATATTTGCACTTTTGGATCCCCACAAGGTGACCAGTCTAGGGAAGGATGCATTCACGAGGATAGATACCAATCAAAGCTATAAAAGTTTATTTATCATGATATCGGAGCTTTATGTTTCTGAATTGGAAATTCTAGCAAAAGATATAAAAATAAAAAACTTAAAAAAAGAATGAGAAGACTTGGATAAAAAATTAAAAGAACAGGATGACGTTTTGAAAATGTTAGATGGGCTTATAAATATTTACAAGACATATAATACCGCACAGTAAAATTTTATTCTTTATATCATCTTTGTATGGGATTTGAGAATCTTGAACAAGAGTGACCCAAGATCAAAAAGAATCCACAGCCCGTTGAGAAACAGGATGATTTTTTGGATAAAAACCCTGAAATAAAAAAAATAGGCGAGGACCTGAAACTAGCGTATCCCAAGCTTGATTTGGACATCTTTCAGCAGATTGCACAAAAGATAACAGAGAAAATATCCAAAGAGGATTTTATAAAATCCTGATATAATATTCTTTCTCATTTTCTAAATGATAATAATTTTATTATAGATCCTAATGATGATGATCAGATTAAACAATTCATTGAAAGAATTAAAAATGAAAAAAAATCACTCAACAAAGATATAATAATTAACGATATAAAAAAAGATAATCAGGACAAACAAACAGCATCAAAAGAAAGAATCGAACAAACAAAAACCAAGATGGCGATGTTACAGGGGCAGTACACGACACTTATAGGCAATAAACCTGAACTCAAAGTGGATATCACATCACAGGAATTCATAAGCTTCAAAAACGAACATCTTTCACAAGTCCAGGAAAAATTAACTAACGCTTGAATCAGTGATATTGATGCATATCTCACTCATCGGTTCACTGCGCTTCAATTATCCAAGTCCAGAGACGCTATCCCAGGGAAATACGAATTCATCCAAAATTTCAATCAGCTGAACAGGATTCTGGACATTGATATACAGATTCCTATCGAAGAAAATGCATGAGCCAGAATGGTAGGTCCACAAGCCGTTTCACTCCATGATTTTGAGTCACCTTCCGGCGCTGACAAAATATTACTCAACAATTCAGTGAAAGATTACGTGAAAAGCCAGGAGAGAATAATTGAAAAATTTGATGATATCGATGATGATATAATTCTCAAATTTTATTCAGAAGCGATACATAAAAACATCGTGGAGAATTTACAGACAAATAACCTTGACGCATGATATATCGCCTATTTTGATCCTACGACATGAAGGATAGATGAAAAGTCCACTGGCTATCAAGCATTGGATGAAAAGACCAGAACGGACTTGCAGCAGATTGCTGCTTCTGTCACTACGGCATTTGAACAAAGCGGAAAAAAAGAAATGCTGGATATCAGCAACCAAATCATCAAGTGAAGAATTATGGCCAATTGCATGAGATGACTGGCTTCATATTTCGATCTCACCAATGACAATCTGGAAAATTTCACCTCGGACTTTAAGCTGGACGGCAATAAGGATATCGATTTTTCAAATAACATCCTGCACCTCAAGTGAATGATCAACGGCAGTTATGTGGGATTTTATTATGACCTGCAGACGTGATCGTTCCAGATGGATGATTTAGTGTACAAAACTCCTGAAGGGACATATAAATTATGACTAAACAATTGATGAAGGCAGAATCTGCCTGTCAGACTGCCAACGATTGAGGAGCTGAAAGACGACGCTAAAAATATAGATTACCATGCATTAAGCAAAACATCCGATGATCTCGATACTTACAAAGAAAAGTTAAAAAACGACTTGGATACTGCCCTTTACGTAGATTTCGGCCGCAAGGAACTGAATCAATACTATATTCATCAGGTCAATGAGAAAAATATGGCTTTGCAGGAGAATATGAATTATATGTTCAATAATCGGTGAATAGAAATGGATTGGATTCATTCCAAGGAATTTACCCCGGATATCGATCCGAACCAGTTTGCATTACTGAAAATCATTGATGATACATTGGAATATTATAAAAAATCATGAACGTATCTGCAGTTCAGAGATGCTTTCAGCAAGTTTAATATGCTCGTCAACACAAAGAAAATATATGATTGAACATCCAGCGAACCGATGATAAATTATGTATTCAATCATAAGAAGATGATAAATTCTGGGAAAGGTCGGTTATCTGACTGAGAAAATGCGCGTTTGAATTATCTGGATTTTTACACGATGACGACGATAGATAAGTGAATAAACAAAATCATCGATATCGATACAATAGAAAAGATAACAGGGATCCTGGAAAAAGATGAAAAAATAGAAGACCATAGCTTTTCTTCATGATTTGAAGAGAAATATAATGCTTACATGGCAGATAAAACGTTGGAATCAAATTTGAAGAAAATAAAGCAAGAGTCATAAGATCCTCTTGAAATCACCATAAAATCGGCTATCATTATGGTAATGAATTTTTATTTCTTCACCCCTGCTTATGATTAATAAATGGAAATTCTCATTGGTTGTAGGATGTTTCATGTCATTCATCCATCTTATCTGGATCCTAATGATTGCGATTTTCCCTGCAGCTATGCAATGGTTCCTGATACGGATATTCAATCTGCATGCATTGAAACCTGTGTATTTCATCGTCACTCCCACACGAGGAAATTCAATCTTGCTTGTCGTCATCACCTTCGTTGTTGGACGGCTCATCGGAATTGTCTTATCTACATTATGGAATCGGTTTGTTGAAACAAAGAAAAAATAATAGATTTCTGAATATCAAAAAAAACCGGCGAAGTCCGGTTTTTTTTATTTAAATATTATCTCAAGAGTAGAGGTCGTACCTCCGGCACTCAGAAGACTGTTTTCGCCTACGACCGCGGACTCCCGTCCGCAGTCTTAAAGAGGTCGTCCGCCTAGGCGGACTTTCCATTAGATTATATGCTTATAAAAAGTCCCAAAGGGACGAACTTTATTATCAGCTTTGGACGGAAGTCCAAAGCGATATAGTGATATGATCCATAGAAGTCCGAAAAGGACGACCTATCATTCGCTTTGGAGGGAACTCCAAAGCGCAATTTTATTTCTCTAATCGGTCGATGAACACAGTATAATCATGAGATATATCCGGATCGGATTTGCATTTTTTCTCGATATTATTGACCGCATAGATGACTGCTGCATGGCCTTTTCCTCAGAAATAATCTCATATTTTTTCTAATGTCCATCAGAACTTTTTCTTCGCAATCAACATGAGTATCTGGCGCGCATTAGTTATCTCTTTTCTCCTGGCATCGGATTTGAGGTCATTGACGCTGATGTTGTAATATTGCGCTACCATCTCCACCAGATGCGAAAAATGCTGCTGACTTTTGGTATTGGATTTTACTGCCATCTCTTTATTTGCCATATCATCATGGACAGCATAGCCAAGCGTTTTGAGGCAGGCATACACGTCGTCACCTGTCAGCTCTGTATGCAGGACTTTTTTTCTTGTGATCAGAATATTCAATGCTCATTCCAATTCCCTGACGTTATCTTTGACGTGTTTGGCGATCAATTCCAGATATGGGAAATCCAGCTCCTCCCCTATCGTCTGAAGTTTGGATTGCAGGATAGCGACTCTGGTCTCGAAGTCCGGCGCCTGGATATCTGCGACAAGTCATAAGGCGAAACGCGACTTCAATCTGGGCTCGATATGCATGAGTTCCTTGGGTGGACGATCAGAAGACAAGATGATCTGTTTTTTCTTCATCTGGAAATCATTGAAGATATTGTGGAATATTTCCTGGGTTTTGTCCTTATCAGCGATAAACTGGATATCATCGATAAGCAGCACATCCACTTCATCAAACTTCTTGAGCAGAGATGCTAATTTATTGCCTCTGACTCCGGTCACAATTTCATCCACCAGTTTGCTCGTCGGCAGATAGACAACCACCTTTTCTGGATTCTGATTCATGATCTCATTGCCGATAGCCTGCATCAGATGTGTCTTCCCGAGCCCCACATTCCCGTAGATAAATAAAGGATTGTATGCTTCTCCCGGTTTCTCAGCTGCTGCTTTGGCTGCAGAAAAGGCGATATTGTTGTGCGATCCTACGATGAAGGTATCAAACCTGAATTTCTGATCAAAGAGAATGCCGAAATATTCAGCCAATTCATTTTTGAGGCTGTTTTTGACATAGCTCGTCTCCTTGGCTTTGATCTCTTTGACGTTAAAAATTTTTTTGAGATCTATGAGCAGATCGCTGCCATTGGCGAATGTATTGTAAATAACGAATTTGATGTTATATTGCGGATTGTAGAGATGATTCACTGCTTCCTTGATCGCTTTGGAAAAAAATTTCTTGGCTTGCGTCAGAACAAACTCATTGGGAACACCTATATAGACCATCTTTTCCTGATCATCGATATTGACGATACCGACCTTATTGAGGAAGGACAGGATCTTTTTCTGATCGTGATGGATGGCGATATTCTTGATGATCTTTTCCCGAGTTTCACGAAAAAGTGCCTTTTTGGCTTCATCGTACTGATCGACCATATCTAATAGCATTTCTTACATTACTTTATTTGGTAAAATTTTATTATAGTTGTTGAAAGATTGAAAGGTTGAAATATGGGAAGATGATGGTGTTTTTTTGTTAATTTTTCCATGTTTCCATTTTTCCACATTTCCACTATTTGTTTACTGTTTTCATCAGCTTCTCTCTCACTTCATCATCAAGCTCTTTATTGCCATAATATACTTCTATAATATGCTTGATCTCTGATGAGGAAAAATGCGCTCCATTCAATAAGCTCTTGAGCGAATCGCTGGGTTTCTTTGTAACAAATTTTTCCAGATATGCAACGAATAATGTGACGAATTCTTGATGATGGCAGGCTTGGAGTTTCTGCAGATAGATTTGCTGCTCCAGACGTAGTATATCTCCGCCATGTGCTTGCTGCTGACGATATTCCTTGCGATAACGCTTCAACGTGAGTATCCCATAGACAGCCGTCATACAGAATACTCCGGTCAGGAAGGTGACGATAAATATCCTGAGATAGAAATCTAGCTGAAGTCCTGAAGTGTTGCTGAGAGCAAATCCGTTCATACCGTACGCTAAAGAGCTAAAATTGTCATCAGGCAGAGAAGTCCAACAAGTCGTTGGAATTGAAAGGTTGAAAGGTTGAAGGGTGGAAAGGTTGAAGCATTAAAATTTTTAATAATAGTATCAAGGTTACTAAGTGAATGGATTGTTGTTCAGAGTCATATATTTTGCACATGAGAGGCCAAAGACTGAGGCAATACAATATCGCCTATGATTAACAAATCCTTTCATTTAAGTGATTCAACCAATCAGGTAGATCGTTCCGACACATTTCCATGTTTCCACGCCTGCCTGTCGGTAGGCAAGATTTCCACATTTCCATTCTGTGCAACAAGAAGCCCATTCACATATTGCAATAAATTTCAAGAGTCCAAGGTCGGTGGGATCAGATAGTTGATATCCTGACCATACGTGACCAGTCCGAACAAACGTTGAGGATATTTCAGCACCAGTTGGGTTATTATCTTTTTGGCTGCGTCTAATCTTGTGATCAAATCACCTTTGGACGTGGCGATATCTTGGACTAGCATACCGGTATGCATATCTATAATGATGACTGTTGTTTCTTCACGTGACACTGGAGAGGAAGGAAAGAGAAGCATCGTTCACGCCAAAACCGCTCCTGCTACGAGCAGGCAGATCTTTATCCGTATGATGGCTTTGACGTTATGCATCTGAAGTCGGTGAAGATAAATGCTGAAGCACTTTCCGCGCTTTATCCAAAAGAAGTTTAGCTGATAGATAGGTAAGTTTATCTTTAGCTTTGGCGATAGGGAGCCGAATAAAATCATTTATCTCTTCATCCTGTATGTGAACATCTTTGGTAAAAACGAAACCTAAATAATATCCTACAAACTTCTCTATTTCTCTTTGCTCGTTTTTTTCTCACTTCTGAAGCAAGGAAATATGTTTCTTGCCCATAAAGATATAATGATCTTTAAATATCCTCTCCTTATACAGCTGAATATCATGAATCCCCGTTTCTTCAGTAAATTCCCTTTGTGCAGCTTGCAATGGCGTCTCACCATCTTCGATATGACCCTTGGGGAATGCCCGATGGCCTACACTTCCTTTATGCTTGATGATGAGAACCTCGTATTCTCCCTGTTCATTTTTGAATATCGGGATGATACCATAGGAAAATTCCTTATGCATTGGATAGAATAAAATAAAATCAGTGACGAGTGTCGAGCCTCCCTGTCCGGTAGGCAGGTCCCTAGTGATGAGAATACCTTTACTCATAACCCGTAGTATATAACTCGTAACTCGTAACATGCAACACGTAACACGTAACTCAAAATCTGCCTAAGGCAGGATCTTTTGCTGGATATCATCCAATAATGAACTGAATTCTTTGGCCTCTTTCTCCGACATCCCTCAGCTCATCTGGTCGGAGATATGGGTGAAATATCATTGGATAACTAAGCGCTGCGCTTGCTGAGGAGTCAGTCCCCTGCTGGTCATATAAAGTAGCTTTTCGCTATCTATCCTTTCTATCTTGGCGCCATGACTGGCTTGGACATCATTGGATGAAATAGTCAACATCGGTTTGGCCTGGATATGGATATGATCGCCCAAGATGATATTTTCCTGCAACAATCCTGCAACAACTTTGGTAATTCATGATGAAATGGAAATATTCCCATTGACGTCGATAGCACTCTTATCCTGGAGGAAACTGATCAGATGCACTTGCACCTGCGTATGTGCATGATCTATCTGCACCTGGATATCTGCCTTGGCTTGCGTACCAAAAAAAATGCCAAAAATTTTGATATCACTCGCCTCGCCTGTCGTCTTGACAATGATTTTACTCTTCGACTGAGTTCAGATAATCAGATATTTCACCATGCTTTTGGCTCCGACAAGAATTTCTCTCTGAGCAGAAAGATTTGAATTTTGATCTATCAAAAATTCCTGAGTATGTGCAGGAATCTTCGTAGTACCTATTTTGTTACGGAAAAAGTGAATCATGGATTAATTTTCAATTTTAAATTTCTAAACTTCCATCTTCAAGCTTCAGGCTTTATGCTTTAAGCTTTGAACTTCAGGCTATAAACCTAGTTATTCAATTCACGTTGTCTGATGAGATTGAGAAGCTGTGCTTTATCGTCTCCTGAATTTGAAGCAGAAGTGGTCTCCTCCGTTCCTGTAAAGCCGAATCCTTCGTCCGTACTGATATTCCCCGTTAATTCATCCTCAGGAATAGCATTTAAGTCAGTTTCCAGACTAGGATCATACGCATCCAATCATGTAGATTCCTCTCCGGTAAGTAGTTCTCCAGTCAATAAATCTCCGCTCAAAATCGTACCAGAATCTAGCTCACTACCATTTCCCCGGAATACATATCCTAGAGAAGAAGGGTGAGATATGGTTAATTGTCATCGGGCAGTTTTCCGGTCTCTGGCATTTAGAAATCCGATATAATCACTTATATTCCAATTAAACTTCGCTAAACCGATCAAAAGCATCAAAATGATAAAAGAGGAAAGCAGCCACAGAAAAAATCTGATAATTTTACCAATAATAGTATGCATAGAGATGAATTAAAAGTTAAAAATGAGGAATTTGGAATTTGGAATTTGTTTGTCATTTCGACATCCTATTCCGCACACAACTGCGGGAACCAAAGGAAGGAGAAATCTCCTAATCTGATGGATAGGATTTCTCGTCCGCCTGGACTCTACATGACAATTGTTTATAAATTTCAATCAAATCTCTTATATTATTTTCACTTTCTATATCAATCCAAATGGCTAAACTTTCTTATATAAAAATTTGACAAAAACTTAAAATTGACTATAATTGTATGCGAAATATCAAATTGTCGAATTGTCGAAAAATTTAGAACTCTATTTCTTTTTACCCTCTTATTATTTCTCATGAAAAAGCTTTTGATCTCATTGCTTGGTTCACTTGGTAGCATTGCATTATTCAGTGGATTTTTTGCTGGAGTTTCTGCCCATACCGACAATGATTGCAAAGATGTAGAATTCTCAGCCGGCACCGTTTGTGTTGCTTTGAATCAGACTGATAGTGATGAATTTGAACTGGAAACTGACGGTTCAGCGGGTACGCTTAGATGTGATATTCTGCTACCTGACAATTCGCTCAGAAGCATTTCTTCTTGTAATGGATCATTTACTTATGATGAATCAGATTTCCCAAGCAACGATATATGAAGATTTAAACTCTATATCAGATCCAACGAACTACCACCAGAGGATCGGGATGACAAACCTTCTGACAACGTTCAACGAACCTATCCTTCCTGGACATATGATTTTGATAATGGCGAACGGGCTGATATCGGCGGAGGCTGAACTTCCAATGATGATGTAGATAGCTTTGATGTCTCTACTTCTCCTTCTGATCCTGATGAAGATGAATGGGTTGATATCACTATTGAAGCGCTTGATGACAGCGATGATACTGTCACTGATTATACTGATACTGTCAAATTCACCGTTCAGAAAAAATCTGGATCTACTCGGTCTACTGCTTCATCATCTTATTATGATCTTGATGTCACTTCTTATAACTTCACTTCATCTAACGATGGCGAAAAAAAACTTACTGACCTGGTAAGATTTACCCAGAATGGAACATATAGATTAAAGGTATATGATAGCAGCGATTCTTCCATCTATGGCTATTCCGATGAATTTGATATCGGTACTTCTACTTCCAACGGCGATCTTGATAACTTCGCAGTCACTGCCAGCGATGCTACTCCTAGCAAAAATGCATGGGTAGATATCACTGTAGAAGCTCGCGATGATGGTAATGATACCGTTACTGATTATGACAACACCGTAAAATTCAAAGTCCAGAGAAAATCAGGTTCTTCTCGAATCACTGCTACCAGCTCGTATTATGAATTGGATAGGACTTCTTTTGGATTCTCTACTTCTTATGATGGAGAATACACTATCGATAGTTTGATCAGATTCAAACAAAATGGCAGTTATAAACTTATTGTCTATGATGAAGATGATACCAGCATAGATGGAGAAAGAACATTCACTGTCGGTAGCAGCAGTTCGTCTTCTTCTAGCAGTTCAGTAGATGGATTCACCTCAAGCGAACTCAGTACTGTCCAGGATATTTATGATGCTCGGCCAAGCATGATCACTGATCTCAAAAACAACTATTCTAAACTCAGAAATAGTACAACCTGGAAAAATAGATCTGATACTTTCTATGATGATATGTCCGATATCTTGGATGATATAGATGAGAGAGAATATCAAGATTATGATGACTTTAATGATGCATGGGTAGCTTGGTATTCATATACTATCAATCTTAGAGATTAGACAAAGTAATTATATATTCTGAAATATAGAGAAGGATGGTCATAGACTGTCCTTTTTTGATTTGAGAAAACATTGCAAATGAATGAATAATGAATAATTAATAATGAAGGTGTCTTTTTATAGAATCCTCCGTCTCGCATTCGCTCGACACCTCCTTTAGCCCCGCAGCTTTGTGCGGGGTAGACGCCGGAGGCTTTCAATTGATAGAATGTAGGGCGCCCCTCTTTGCGACCGAAGGGAATCCTGTGAATAAAGAGGGGGAAGGGGGTGATTCTCTTTCCTGTAATCTTTTAATCTTTTAATCTTTTAATGAAATCAAGACGCTGATTTACTCTCCTTGAAATCATCATTTCTATGACGATTTTTTTGGTCCTTTTCGTCATCATCATTTCTTTGTATACCAAGATGATGAAGCTCAGATACAATATCCAAGCCAGACAATCACTGATAGAAAGCTCATATAACGCTATGGAAAAGATCAATCTCCTCCTCAAGGATTATACGATCGATTATGAAGAATATTTCAATAGGCAATGGGTCTGATGCAATGGGAATTCTGGTGCAAATTTTACGCGAAATACCGCTACTGGCTGATATTGCCCTGATTTCACTGCTTATGGCAATGGTAGTCCAAACGATTCAAACAGTCATCAGCTCTATTATTGCAACAGTTCTGATATAAACCCCTGGCTTCTCAATGGCTCAGGATGTGCCCAGTGATGAATGCAATCTTTCGGAGAATATACTCTGCAATTTCGAGATATTAATGGCATTGATGTGAATGTAGAAAAATGACCTGATGCGATAGCAGATGCGACTGGTGTGCAGGAGCTCTATCTCATCTCCCAAGATGGTAAGCAAAGAATTTATCTCAGAAGGATACTGGTAGAAAGTGGCGACCGAAATAATGATGGTGCCATCAGTGGCGATAGCGAATATCTGTATACTTTGCAGATGTTGAAATTAAGAGGATTTGATGCTTGAGATCATCATACCTTCAATCCGAATACTTCTTCTGGCGTGTATGATGGCAATATCGATACTCGAGCTTGTGATTATGCGCAAGGATTTCTCTGTAATTGAAGTGGAATAGATGCTACTTTATATAGCGGATACAGACTGCCTCTCAATACTGATGACGGCCGAGTAAATCTTTTTGATCAGAATCTGACGGTCAGTGATCGGAACCTCGTCGTCTCTCCGACCAAAAATCCTGACTACGCCCTCGCGCAACCTGAAGTTCAGATTAATCCTTATTTTACGATCTCATTAACAAACAAGCTTTACGGCAAAATACGGCAGAAAAAACTCTGACTGCCTTCGCTGGACGACTTCCAATTAAGCTTGCAGACCAGTTTTTCCACGAAAAGCTTCTACACGAAATAGTTCACTCCTTCGGAGTGGTTGAAATGTTGAAAAGTGGAAATATTGAAACATAGAAATATTTCAAAAAAAACTCCACCATCTTTCCCCTTACAGGACTTCCTTCGGTCGTATTTTTCCATCCTTCCATCTTTCCATTTTTTTACATTGCGATTTACCCTGAAATATCTATATTTTTTTATTATAGGCTTTATTAACTAATTTTTTGTAATGACTGAAGGAACAACAGTGACCGATCATCAAGGCGAACGCGATGTCCGTATCGCTAAAATCCAGAAAATCAGAGACATGGGCATCATTCCTTTTGCTCAATCTTTTGATAAGAAGGATTTGATTGGCGATATTATTAAGAAATATGAAACTAAGGAACATCGTGATATCAACGATATTATTCCAACTCCTGAAATACAAGTGCAGACTGCAGGCAGACTGATGCTGTACCGCTCCCATGGGAAATTAGCATTCGCAAAATTACTTGATAGCACTGACCAAATACAACTCATGTTTCATCGCGACAATTGCAGAATTGCAGTGAACAGTGAACAGTGAACAGTGAACAGCGAAGGTTGATCTTATACTGATGTGTTGAGGAATAAAAGCTGAGAAGAAATTTCTGCTTATAAATTTATGGAAAAGATGGTTGATGTCGGTGATTTTATAGGTGTGAAGTGAGAAATCTTTAAAACACATAAAGGCGAATTAACGATTTTCGTCTCTGAATTTTCATTCTTATCCAAGGCCATCAGACCATTACCAGAAAAATTCCATGGCCTGCAAGATCAAGAAGATATTTATAGAAAAAGATATCTGGACCTCATCATGAATCCAGAGTCCTATCAGAGGTTTCTCTTGAAGTCAAAGTTTTACCAAACGCTCAGGGAATTTTATACCAAAGAAGGATTTGTAGAGATCCAGACCAACATACTCGGAAATGCCGCTTCAGGAGCAGCAGCCAGACCTTTCGTCACGCATCATCACGACTTCGATACGGATGTTTATCTCAGAATCGCCTTTGAAACGGCGCTGAAAAAGGCGACCGTCGGAAGATACGAGAAAGTGTTTGAGATCGGGCAGGACTTCAGGAATGAAGGTTCAGATCCTAGTCATATCCAGGAATTTACGCAGGTGGAACATTATGCGGTCTATCGAAATTATGAAGACAATATGAAGTTTACTGAAAAGATGTTTGATTATCTTTTTGAAAAATTATGACTGCCAAAGAAATTGAACATCAAAGATAAGGAAGGTGAAGTGAAAGAAGTAGATTTTACCACGCCTCGGGAAAGGATAGACTTCACCAAAGGAATCGCGAATGCCTCAGGAATAGATATTACGAAATATACGATAGACGATGCTGATACTCTCAGACAAGATATCCAGAAAAAATGAATCATGTTTGAAAAAATGGACACGATGGGAACGATCACGCTGATTGATTATCTATATAAAAAAGTCCTGAGACCGACGATTATCTGACCAGCATTCATCTACAATTATCCCGTCATTATGCAGCCGCTTGCGAGAACTTCAGATAAAGATCATGAAACCGTGGAACAATTTCAATTACTCGTCAATGGATGGGAACTTTGCAAAGCATATTCAGAACTAGTAAATCCTCTTGAACAAGCAGTGAATTTCACCAAACAAGCAGAAGCTGCAGCTCAAGGAGATGAAGAAGCGACCAGTGGCGATGATGATTTCGTAGAAGCGATGGAATATGGCATGCCTCCGCAATCAGGCTTTGGTATGGGCATTGAAAGAGTCTTGGCAATCATCACTCAGCAGGATAATATCAGAGATGTCGTTATGTTTCCGCTGATGAAACCCATTGCCGACCAAGATGCTTCTTGAGAGCAAGAAAAAAAAGTGAAATAATTAGTCGGAAGTTGAAGTGTGGAAAAATGGAAACATGGAAGGGTTCAAAAAACACCGACATATTTCAATGTTTCAACATTTCAATCTTTCAATTTTATCCAGACATAGATTTACTCCCTCAACGTTACTTGAAATGCTTATAGGGAATGCCCAATCCCAACACCTATTAAAATCCTATCTGGATATTTTTTTTGCGTGAGAGAAATCAGCGCCATCATTTTATATTCTCGCTGGGCCTGAGCATATCGGCAAATCCAGTTATGTACAAGAATTACTGAAAGCTTATCTTGGGGATTTTTTTTACAACGACCTGCTCCATATCAAAGATTTTTCTGCTGAACTCGGAAAAAAACATTCACTCAAGATAGAATTGGATAAATCAGAGACAGCTAAAACCTTGGCTGATGACTTCCAGTATCAGGACATAGGAATCAGAGAGATCACTACCCGATTACAACAATCATTTATCGGGAAGATGAAAGTCATCTTGATAGAAAACATAGAAAGGATCACTCCTGAAGCAGCGAATGCGTTCCTCAAGACCTGCGAAGAGCCGCTTGCTCATAGATTGATCATTGCAACCACCTCTCACGCATCACAGTTGATTGATACCATTATCTCCAGAGCGCTCGTCATTCACTTCAATGAGCTCTCACCTAAGGAATTGCTCGCATTCGCTGATGAGCAAAGCTTCTTTCCCGACCATCAGGAACTTAAAGAATTAGTCTGCGATATGGCAATGGGAAAGCCATGAATACTAATTCAGTTCCATGATTTATTATCTCATGATGAGGTATTGAAACAGCAATTTATAACTATTATTTGAATTCTTTCCGGTAAAAAACAATTATTCAAAGCACATGATATCCTCAAAAATTTCAAAAAAAACGGCATCCTGGATGCATTTCTGGATGGCTGGATATCGTACTGCATGAGCCATGGATTGCAGGAACAATCTAAGCAACGGCTTAAAGTGAAAAAGATGATGAGAAGTAATGTGAATATTGAGAATCTTATGTTATATGGGCTACTGGAATAGAGTTTAGAGTTCAGGGTGTATAGTTCAGAGTTACAATCAAACTCTGCACCATGCACTATAAACTATACACTCTATATGTAACATTTTCCTTAGGCATCTGCTTACTCTCAGCGATATATTTACGGAATCGAGTCCTCTGCTTCTTAGCCAAGTGATGCGTTGCTTTTTTCATATATTCTTCCAATGTTTCAAGATCATATTTTCCTTCTAGATATTCTATAGTTTCTTTGTAGCCGATACCGTTCATAGACTGGAGATCCTTACTGTATTCACGAGCCAACAGACCTTCCACTTCCTGGATCAGTCATTCTTTCAACATTTCCTTAATTCTTTTATTGATTCTCTTATTACTCTCCTCTTTATCTCTTCGCAGACCGATCATGAGTAATGGTCGTTTGACAGGCTTTTGAACAAAGGTTTCTGATTTTTTGCCTCATGTGGTATAATAGATTTCCAAAGCTCTGACCAGGAATCTGGTTGAATTCGGATGATGTTTTGTCGCCTCTTCAGGATCTAATTTTGACAATGCTGTGTGTAGATATCCGGGGTTGTTTTTCTCTTTCTCGTAAAGCTCTTCTCTGAGCTTAGGATTAGGTTCGGCCTCGGGCAGGGAATAATTCCTGTAGATGGTATCGATATAGAGTCAGGTTCATCAGACAATGACCGGAAGCTTTTTTCTTTGATGAATATCATCAACGATACGAACAACATCCTTTTGCCATTGCCCGGCAGTATAT
>JBBABI010000021.1:0-17439 GCA_041679065.1 Candidatus Absconditabacterales bacterium | reverse complement strand
ACAACCAGTTCATTTCTTTGATGTGGCGAAAATTGAAGGAAATATTATCGTGAGAAACGCTAAAGATAAAGAGGAATTCATTGATCTCTTCTGAACGAAACATAGTTTACTCGCCAGTGATATTGTCATCGCTGATGAGAAAAAAATCTTAGCATTAGCAGGAGTGATCTGATGACTAGAAAGTGGCGTCACGGAAGATACGAAGAATATCCTCGTAGAAATCGCAAATTTCGATCCAGTCGCCGTCAGGAAAACTTGAACGAGATTGGGGCTCAGAACTGATGCAGAAAATAGATTTGAGAAAAATATCAATCCAGAATGGAGTTTGTATTGTTTGCTGTTGTTCTTGGATGAATTGAAATATTACAGCAAAGATCTGGGGAAATTTGATATATGAGGACTCACATACTTCATTAGCTCAAAGCTCAAAACTTGAAGCTTAAAGCAAATAGAAATTAATTTCAAGAAAATGGAAGAATTTATTTTTGGCAAACAAGAGAAAGGATTTGAAAAAATTGCGAAAGATATTTTGGAAGGACTCTGATTCCAACTCGGAACTCGTAACTCGGAACTCGTAACTCCTCCAGTATGGAGATCTCCCGACGATATGAATATCGCCGAAGACATCTATGAGGAAGTGGCGAGAATCTATGGATACGATAAGATAGATATCTTGCCTATGAAATACGAAGTGCAAGATGTACCCTACACTCCTCTCGTCGATCTTACTAGAAAGCTGGAAGATATCTTGGTGAGAAATCTAGCCCTGGCGCAGACGGAAACATACCCACGGATAGGAGAAAAAATACTGAACACCTTCCAGACTGATATCAAAACGTTGTACTCCCTCCAAAACCCTACCGACTCGGAAATGCCGTATCTGAGGGATACCATGACGTATGGATTACTGCATCACATCATCAGAAATCACAAATTCTTCGATGAGTGTAAAATATTTGATATAGGAAAAGTTTGGACAAAAGGTGGAAACATTGAAACATTGAAGGGTGGAAAAGTGAAGAAAAGATTTGCAAATGAATTCGTCAATGAACAAAGCGAACTATGAATCATGCTCTACCAGAAAGATGTCAAAAAACGAAGCGATGATCCTATTCTGCAAGCAAAAGAAATGGTGAAAATTATGTTGAAAGATCTTGGATTGACAGGAACATTGACCATTGAAAAGACCACGTTACCGACTTTCCATCCAAAGAAACAAGCGAATCTCATCTATGAAATTGAGGATTGAGGATTGAGAATTGAGAATTGTATCTGACATATTTGATCTATACATCCCTTGGTTTTGAAAGCGATGAAGTTGCCTGAGACTGCAGGAGTAGTCAGCGTAAATGTAAACATGGATCAAATCATCCATCTTTTATCCAGTGCGAAAGAGCACGTCTATACCTATGAAACCTTACAGGATCAGATCCTCTCCAGAGACTTGTGTTTCGTCATCGATAGCAATAAGGATTTCTGAGATGTATTGGACGCAGTGAGGAATATTCCCGAAATCAAAGGCGTGGAGGTCTTTGATGTCTATCAATGAACTAATCTTCCCGAAGGAAAAAAATCTGTCGCTTTCAGGATAAAGATTGTAGGAGACCCCGCTAAAGCCGGGGCAGGCGGAAATATGACGACTGAACAAATCAATGAAGTGATGAATAAGGCGATCAAAGCAGGAGAGAAATCTGGAGCTATACTGAGAAGCTAAAAAATGTGTCATCCCCTCGGGACTTATAAAAATGATATCGACTTATCGCTTTGGAGTTCCCTCCAAAGCTGACATTGTACATCGTCCCGCTGGGACTTTAAAGAAGCATATAATCCGATCGAAAGTCCGCGTATGTGGACGACCTTTTTTGACTGCGGACGGCAGTCCGTAGCTTTTAAAGAAAAAATAAAAAAAAGTCCGCGGAGGCGGACGACCTATAAAAATCCCTCAATTTCTCAATAGTCCTCCGGACTCAACATATTCTCTTGTATTTCCACCCCTTTTCTTTATACTCTTAGTTGGAGGTTATTAACCTCCAAAATTTTATTTACTACCCTATTACAACACATGGCAACATGAACAGTTAAATTCTTCAACAGGAAGAACCATTTTGGATTCATCACTCCTGATGGAGGTGGAAAAGATGTATTCGTACATGAAACAGGACTCACTGCTGGTACCGCTATCGACGAAGGCGATCTAGTATCATATGAGCTTGGGACAGGAAACGATGGACGTCCAATAGCAACTAATGTAACTAAAACCGGATCAGCACAAGTTGTTGCTGAAGCTGCTTAGTTATCAATCAATGAAGATCTGCTTATTATATCACATAATATCAATTATATCATATAATAATGAAGACTCTTGAAAAAAACCCGTTTATCCGCTAAAGGCGGATTGAAAGGCGGGTTTTTTTTAGTTAACAACTAACAGTGAATAACTAACAACGAAGGAGTTTTTTTTAGTGAACTTTATGTACCCTTTTTTTATGGTAATGCAAGATTTTTTTATATGGAAAGATGGAAATATGGAGGAATCAACCTTAACCTTTCCACTTCTCCATCTTTCAATATTTCCACAAGCGACGAAGTCGCTTACAAAACCCTTCTCAATTCATCCAATGTCGTCAAGCCTTCCAGCATCTTGATGATACCATCTTCTTTCATCGTCAGAAAGCCATTTTCTCTTGCTTCAGCATAGATAGTGATAGCATCTTTTCCCTCGACAATCATTTTTTTGATATCTTCTGATACATCAAAAACTTCCACAATAGCTACCCTGCCGATATATCCTGTACCATTACAATGATCACATCCGACAATCTGTGGAATCTGTCTATGGAAATCCAATTTCATAGTAGGATCCATATCATTGATTCTTTTGATCGCTTCTGTAATCTCTGCGGATTCTGCATAATCCGGATCTTTTTTCGTGGCACAGTAAGGACAGACTTTCCTGACTAATCTCTGACTCACTACGAGATTCAATGATGGGGCAAGCATATACGGTTTGATACCCATATTGATCAACCTCGTGATAGCTTCTATAGCCGTATTGGTATGTAATGTGGTAAAGACCAAATGTCCCGTCAATGCTGCATTGATGCTGATCTCTGCTGTTTCCAACGTCCTGGTTTCTCCTACAAGGATAATATCAGGATCATGTCTGAGCACGGATTTCAATCCTACTTCATAGGTATATCATTTAGTGTAATTGATCTGTGATTGCTGGATACCTGGGATCTCGTATTCAATCGGATCTTCCAGAGTAATGATTTTTTCTTTCCCATTATTGAGATAATTGAGAATCGAATACAATGTTGTGGTTTTTCCGCAGCCTGTAGGTCAAGAGAAGATAATGATACCGGTATTTTTCTCTAAATGCTTATCGAGCAGATCATAGGACTTACCTTTAAATCCAAGTTCTTCAAACGTCTTGAGTCCGGCTGAGCTATCCAAAAATCTGATGACCGTACTTTCTTCGGTAATCCCTGGGAGAAAACTTAATCTGGCATCTACTTTTTTGCTTTCATTATCTTTCTCTACGACGAAATCAAATCTTCCATCTTCTGGGAGATAATCGATATTCATCTTCGCTCCGGAAATGAATTTGAGTTTCTGGAGATATTTACGGAAATCATCATGGGTGAATTCCAGAATTTCCTGGAGCACGCCATCGATCCTGATCCTGGTCAGCACCCCTTTTTCTTCTGACTGGAAATGAAGATCTGATGCTCCGGTCTGGAATGCTAATCTGACGATCTGCAAAATAAATTCTCCCGGATCCATCGTATCTCTTTTTTCAAATAATTTCTGGATGACCGCAATCGCTCATTTTCCTCTTGCTTGTTTCTCGGCTCTCTGCTCGTCGATCAGCCTCTGCTCTTGCTTGATGATCTGATCATATCGTCCTAAGGCGAACCCGAAACCTTCGCTAGACGTATAAAAGAGTTCGCTTCTATATCATTTATCTTCCAATGTTTTGAGTAATTTCTGTATCTGTTCTGGGAAATTATTGGTCGTCAGCACTTTGAGTGTATTTTTCTCTTTCCCGAAAAGGATGGCCTGAATATTTTCACAGGTTTCTCTGGGTAGAATCTTGATAACAGAAGAATCTGGCTGCAACTTCTGCAGTGCCTCGATTTCTAGGATTGTCTTGGTAAGTTCACCCATGGTAAAATCACAATAGTGAAGCCATAAAATACATTGGTTTACTCGTTAGTCGTTAGTCGGCATTCGTTAGTCGATAGCCGATCTGCCTGCCGGTAGGCAAGGTTACTCGATTAACGATTAACGAATCCCTAATTTCGTCTATTCGTTTAAACCATACGTCAATTATACTCCAAGAAAGATATTTTGCAAATTCTGAATGGTGTTTCTTGCACAAAAAGATTGACAAACTATATTTTCGTGATTACAAGAAATGCCACCCTAGAAAGGTAGCACTCTATTGATCGGAGAATACCGACCTACTTTCTTCCTATCAACGAACATTCTTTTTGTCTACCCAGAAATATTCTTCAGTTTTTGCTGCATTTTTTCCAAGTATCTGGATAAATACTACCCTTTCACCGAACACATTAATGATTTCATCTTCGGTAATTTTTCTTTCTTTGAAGCAAGAGCCTATTTTATCAGGAGTTGCAGCATCGAAAGAGATATAGAAGCCTGATTCTTTTGCAAGAGCATTCATAAATTCTTGTGAATTTGAGCTCTTGTGTAATTTTTCTAAGATTGTTTCAATTAATTCCATAGTTAAATAGATTTAAGTTTATTTTTTATTTTACCTATTCTTCTTACCCAAAAGCTTTACATTTTCAAGACTTAATTTAGATAAGCGAGACAAAAATGATTTTCTATTTCTGGTTGAAATTTGAGGGCGATTTGGTATGATCTTGGAAGAATGGCTCCAAGGAGCAGGGAGCAAGTTACAAGAACCTACAACCTGAAACCTGTAACAATCTTTCACCCCTTTTATGTATTTACTTATCAGAAATGACTATTCTAGAAAAAGAACTATGAATCCAAAATTATCATCTTTCGATGAATAATGAAAAAATAAAAATAAATGGCGAAGCGGGAGAATACAAGGAATTGCAATCATGCGATCATATTATCACGCCCACGAAAAAATATATTATCTGTAATATAGCTAACTTACTCCAACAAAGCATAGAGACAGATTCTCCGTCTATAGACCGTGCCATCAATCAAATAAGATGTAAGGATAAAGAATTAACTGAGTTGATCGAGATACTCCATGCCAGTGACCTTGTCTGACCATGAAAAGCATATCAGGTACATAATGGGAAAATACGATATTCATTTGGGACGAGGGAATGCATAGAAACAGATGATGAAGGAAGAAAACCCATTAGACCATCAGCAAATTTTATTACAAGTGATGCAAACCATTTCCAACCAATTAATAATAAATTCTCCCGTGATATTGGTCATTTCTATTATCAGTATTACTGCATTTGAGGTGATTGAGTGCCAAGACCTAATGAGACTTTTCAGCCATTAGGAGAGAGCAATTATTGAGAGGACTGAATTCATGTGTATCATACTCGGAATCTGGTTGCATGAGCCAAGATCAAAGACGGAAAATATGAGATCATCA
Organism: Candidatus Absconditabacterales bacterium; assembly: GCA_041679065.1. GTDB lineage: Bacteria > Patescibacteriota > Gracilibacteria > Absconditabacterales > Absconditicoccaceae > CAJBLF01. The sequence continues at coordinate 11,819 of JBBABI010000021.1, read as the reverse complement.
AGAATGATCAAATGGAAATATTGATAGATTCTCTTCATCAGATGTATGCATGACACAAAAAACTTCCTATAAAAAATCCTGAACAATGTAAGCACATGGTAGATAATTTTCTTTTTGATTGAGCATCTGTCTATCTAATTGTTTGAGATGTCTCTTATGATCTCACGGAAATTTATAAGCTCACCCCTGGGGAAAATATATCTAAATTGAGTGATGGAAAATATAAAATAGGAAAAAAAGAATTCACGTATGATGGGTTGATGGATATTAAATTCTTGTAAAAGAACGGTCATTGCGAGCGTAGCGAAGCAATCCAGATATTTGAATCATTAGATTGCCACGTCTCGTTTCTCTCGACTCGCAAAGACAAAGTAAAACACTCCATCCTTCCACCTTTCAACCTTTCCACCCTTTGAAAATGCAATTTACTCCTGCGATTGAACAATACATCCAAGTCAAAAGACAATACGCCGATTGTATTCTGTTTTTCCGTATAGGAGATTTCTATGAGACGTTTTTTGAGGATGCGAAAATTTGCAGCAAGGTGTTGGATCTGATTTTAACCAGCAAAAATAAGAATGCGGAAAATGTTGTTCCTATGGCAGGAATTCCTTTCCATAGCATCGATAAATATATTCCGAAGCTGATCACTCATGGGTATAAAATAGCCATCGCCGAACAGACGACGGATCCTACGCCAGGCAAGATCGTAGAAAGAGAAGTGACGCAAATTATTACGCCCGGAACGTATATCCAGGAGACGAGGAAATGATTTACCTATATGCTCGCCATTACGGCTAAATCATATAAGGACGGTATGAATTATCATATTGCGCGAGGAGATTTTTCGCTGGGAGAATATCGGACGAGAAGTTTCGCTGATATTCCGCAGATGCAGAAATTTATCCTGACCATCAAACCAGCGGAAATCATATTGGATATAGATTTCACTGAAAAAGATATGGTGACTACTCCCCTGCAGCAATATCTGAAATGTTTATTTTCTATCTATGAAGTGCCATTCGATACAGAAAATTATATCCACCATATGACCAAAGTACAGAGTTTAGCCAGTTTCGGCAAGGCATTGGAGGAAGGAAGATTGCAGGCATTCGCATTGCTGATAAATTACATGTCTCATACACAGAAAAAAGAAATAACTAATATCGCCAAAATCTCACTTCATTCCCAAGATGCTGTTGTCCTCCTGGATGATGTCACGATCAAAAATCTGGAAATCTTTACCTCCAGTTATGAAAATAGCGAAAAATATTCCCTGATCTGAATCTTAGATAGGACCAAAACCGCTGGTGGATCCAGGCTTCTGCGTTATCTGCTTGCCAACCCAACGAATAATATTTCAACGATCGAAAATAGATTATATCACATCGATTATTATCTCCAGGAGAACATGATCCGCCCGCAATTGACAGGACTAGATACCCACAAGATTCATTCGTTATTGAATAATGTGACGGATATCCCGAAACTGATAAGCAATATTCTCTATAGGAAACTCACACCAAATATGTTTATCAAACTCAGAGCGACGCTGCGCATCTTTTTTGAAAATCTTGCGCTCTGCAAGGAACTTACTCGTCTCGGACTTACTGATGCTCAAGGAGGACCCGTGCAACATCTCTACAATCATTTGCAACAATTACTCAAAGAAGATGAGGACTATCATGAAGATATAGATTTCATCCGTGATAATTATAACGAGAAGATCGATGAACTCAGACAGATCGCTTATCATAGCGACGAACTCTTGTTGCAGTATCAGAAAGAGCTCAGCGACATCAGCGGAGTCAATAATATAAAATTGAAATATGTAATGAATCAGTGATATTTCATTGAGGTGACGAATAAGGATATCGCACAATTCGAGAACAAATTCCAATACGTCCCCGGATCGGATAAATTTACGCTCATCCGCAGAAATACGCTCAAAGGAGGTCAGAGATATGTCTCCGACTACCTAGACAGCATCCAACAGAAAGTTCTCGGAGCAAAAGATGAACTGACGAAGATGGAATTCGCATTGCTGGAAGAGGTGAAAGAAAAGATCGCCACCATCAGCAAAGAGATTTCCGAGTTCGCCGAGACTATCGCATGGATGGATCTGTATACCTCGCATGCATTGCTCGTCAAAGAGAAATGATTCACCAAACCAGAACTGCTTAAAAATAGCCATATGACCATCATCGAAGGCAGGCATCCGGTGATAGAAGAATTCCTTCCCAGAGGACAGCAATTCATCCCGAATACCTTGATGATGATCCCTGAAGATACCGAAATAGGATTTCTGCATATCATCACCTGACCGAATATGGGCGGGAAATCCACCTATCTCAGACAAAATGCGTTGATCGTTTTGCTTGCGCATTGCGGACTGTATGTCCCTGCCAAGGAAGCGAAAATTTCACTGGTTGACGCTTTGTTTGCGCGTGTAGGAAGCGGTGATGTGATCGCAAAGAATCAATCTACTTTTATGACAGAAATGATAGAAGTGGCAAATATTCTGCATAATGCGACGAACAAAAGTTTCGTCATCTTCGATGAACTCGGCAGATGAACATCTACGTATGATGGACTCGCTTTAACGAAGGCGATATTGGAATATATCGCCACGCATGTAGGAGCTAAAACGCTGATCGCGACCCACTATCATGAATTGATCGCCTTGGAAGGACAGCTTCCCGGCGTGCAAAATCATTCCGTCAGCGTGTATGAAACAGATAAGGAAGTCGTCTTTATGAAAAAAATTGTAAAATGATGAGCCAGCAAAAGTTATGGCCTGGATGTGGCTAAAATCGCCTGAATACCAATGGGCATTATTGAGAGAGCGAGAGAAAACTTAAATGCATTACAAAATGAACAATGAACAATGAAGGAAGTCTCCATGAACTCTGAACTTTGAACTATGAACTCCCGTCAGGGATCCAAGATATGAGAAGATCAAATGATTTTTGGAAGGATATGATCTCAATACAGTTACGCCATTGCAAGCATTGCAATTGCTGGCAAAAGTGAAAGATGAAATGGAAGAATAAGTGTTTAATTTTAAATTTAGTAATTTTGAAATTTAAGAATCAATTTTAAATCTTTAATTTTTAATCATAGGTTTGGAAAGTTTACAACCACTCACACGAAAAGTTGATCATATAGAATGATTCCGTTTTCATCCAGAGGATGTGCAGAATGAAATTTTTGATGTCATTGTGAATGAGATGAAGATATTCGCATGAGTAGATGAACATGGTGAAAAGTGCGAATATATGTATATCCTTTCCGACAAAAAGGAATTGCATAAAATGAAGATGATGTCTCGAGAAACACATGAACAGCTGCAAAACGAATTGATGAAGTGCGAAAAATCTACCACAACGGGATTAATCAAAGATTTTAAAAACATGATTCATGAATTTACAGACACCATTCCACTTTCCCCTGTAGAAAAATTCGCATGGCCTTTACATCATAAATATGAAAGATATTTCGGAAATTTTTATTATTTCAAATGCAGAAAGGCTCGATTCACTTATGTTTTTGTAAGTTTGGTTGGGGATCACTTAAAACAATTTCTTCCGAAAAATGGTCAAATACTCACTGATATAGATGATTACCTATTATTTCATAAAAATAAAATAGTTAATTGTGGATTCGAATTAAATACAGAGACAGGAAAGTCTGAGGAAAGTGGACTGGGAAGAATAACTAATGAAGATATCCAGAAAGGCAATGAGATACTCAGGAAAGTAATTGATTATTTGGAAAAAAAATAAAAGATGAAATGGAAGAATAAGTTTTATACTATAACCACTTACCATGCAGCTTTCTTATGATGGAGAATATGGGCATATTGAGCTCATCCTCAATGATACCGATATCATCAAGCTTGAAAAACAAAAAAATATAACACAAAGCGGATTGTTTGTATGCATCGATAAGAAACATGAAATCGCCGAACCGGTATGGGATAGAATTAGTCCGACAAAGATCTTAGGACTCCACATTTCTAACGAATTATTTCAAAATTTTCTTGATGCGAAGCCAAACCAGACCACCAAAGAACCTACATACATGGTGAGATTATGATGATCTTTATCCGTGGAATTGATTCGTCGCGAGCATTAATAAGTATCTCATCCAAGAAAAAAATACTACGTATAAATAATTTTTAATTTTTAATTATTGTTTATGAACCTTACGTTCAACTGTGCACAACAGCAGGTAGATGATCGGGTAAAGCAACATCCTGATGGATATTTTTCTGATGAGGAATGTTTTGATAAACTGGAAGAAGAAAAAAAAGAGATGCAGGAAGCATTATCTCTTTATCATGAAAATCCTAGCGAAGAGAATCTGAAAGCACTCCAAACAGAATTCGGAGATGAGCTTTTTGCTATTATCTGTTTGGCTAACAAGTTACACTTCTCTCTAGAAGAATGTTTTGATCTGATGATTAAGAAAAATCAAAAAAGGGCGAAAAATAATTATGAAAAAGAAGAATAATAAAAATCTCACATATTGTCAAACCTCAAAACAAAAAAATTATGAAAATAGTATTATTAAGCTCCAATCTTACTAGCAGCATTTTGTCTGCTTTGGATCAAGCAATAGCCAATGACTGCAAAAACAATTTATTGCTGATTACTGACAAGCCTGGATTACATCTTTCACAATACAATATTCCCCATCAGATGTTGGAGTCATATACTCTAAGACCTTACAAAAAAATAATAAAGGAACAGAAGTTAGATGTTCTATTGCTCCATGAGTGGAATCATCCGACATACGGACTCCCTGTGGAGAAATTGATATCTATAGGGAAAGATGCTATTCTTATCCAAAGACACAGAACAAAACGTATCTTTACTGCCAAGGGAGTACAACAGGAAGAACAAAAAAGGAAAGGTGTATCTATCCAAGTTTGTCTTTCTTACAAAAACTCTAAAAAGAACGATCAAACAACGTTTTTTGAATATCCGACAAAGATAGGCGCTGTTTCTCAGCAAGAATTGGAAAGAACTCTGCAAGAGTTTCATGCTAAATGGATACTCCATATAGTAGGTATACTTACGTCGCTCAAAGCAGTTCCTATTTATGACCTACCACAATTCCTAAATTTTAAAAAAAACATTGTTTAACATTGTAAACAACTGAATCTAAGACTGGATGATTATTTCTATCCAGTTTTTTTTATTCTTGTATTTTCACCAGTTTCCAATGACCTTTTGTGAATGTTTCGGTTATCTTTCCTGGCCCTAAAGGACCAGGTTGGGCACGTGCCCTATCATATCTTTATAGAGATTCTCACCACAGATAGTACGATTTGGCCTTATGCTTTATGTGATTATTTTTTACATATTCCACAGCATTTTCTAGGTGTTTTTTATTGTCCAAATATGTGTCACTATATCATACAACCCACACTGGACCACTATGACGGAATGTGCGATTATATAAATAAGAACTATACCCTTTGAGTCTTTGAGCAATCTCTGGTATTGATGTATCATTATTTTCAATAATGATATGTGCATGATCAGGTAAAATATTACCTACGACAACTCTTATTCATAATTTTTGTGCTTGCTTATTGATAGCGTTTCCGATCAACTCGGCGCCTGCAGAGTCCAATAGCAATGGTTCATTTCCTATCTCCATAAGGGCATTATATCGCCTCAATGCCAATCCTTCTTTTGGAAAACGAGAATATTTAGTTGCAAAAGTGAGATGATGAAATTTGCACTTCTCTGTCATAAAGACACATCACCATATAAAAAAACTATACTAATCGTGCCGTCAGGCGACCCCGTCCTTTAGAGCGGGGCATTGTTTTCTCTCTCCTTCTCCTGACCACAAATGACCAGGTTATGGTCTGATGGTTCTATCTTCATTCCTGTATTTTCACCAGTTTCCAATGACCTTTTTTCAGATCACCAAGAATATATTTCCCTTCGCGGACTCTCTGAAGATCCATGACAGTATATCCTAATTTTTTGAACATTCTTCTGATATGTCTTTTTTTACCTTCCTGCAAAATGATAGTGTAAAAAAATCATTTTCCTCTTCTGTTCCTATTCATAAGGACCTTGATTGCTTTCAGGATTTCTCCTTCCTCCTTGACTCCGATGAGACATTCGTTTTTGGCTTTTGGACCAAGTTGTTTGTCTAATTCTACCACATATTCTTTCTGGATGCCGTGACTCGGGTGTTCGTATTCGTGGACCAACTTCGGATCGTCGGTCATCAAGAGCAACCCGTGAGATTCCTTATCCAGCCTCCCGATATAATACCATTTCTGATATTCATACGGGAGAATTTTGTAGATCGTCTGCTCGTGAGGATCGGATTTGGCTACGACATAACCTTTGGGTTTATTGAATAAGAGTAAGGATGCTGAACTTTTGATCTCAGATGGTTTAGCTTCATCGTTTTTCCCCAAAACTCTGATCTTATCGCCTTCCTGGATTTCCAGGGTATAGGACTCTACTTTCTGCTCATTGACAAAAATTTTGCCCTGATCAATAAGCTGAACAAGCTTTCTTCTAGAGACACCATGAGTTTGTTGGAGATAAGTTAAGAGACGCATTTGGAAAACATTGAAAGGTTGAAAGATGCGACCGAAGGAAGTCCTGTAAGGGGAAACATGGAAAGATTAACATTTTATCACTTTATCATTTTATCATTCATAAGAAAAAAGAAGAATACAATGATTCTTCTTTTAACTTTTTAACAGCAACTTTCAACCTATGTATATAGGGAATTATTGTGCTGGTGTTGGTGCTGGTGTTTCTGTAGTTGTGTCTGTAATAACACCAGTGTCTGTTGTAGGAGCTACTTCTGGAGTTGGAATTGTTTCTTCTACTACAGTACCAGTTTCTTCTGGGACTTCTGGAGTAGTAGCACCACAACCTGCCAATAGAGCAACACTTGCTCCCAAAGCAGCCAAAGCTAATAGATTTTTTTTCATTACAATGCTATTTAACTATATAAAAAATACGTGTATTTAGACCTATAAGTAAATTTTACTTGATTTCAAGTCTTTTATTATACATTTTTCTAAAATGGTTTTGGTACAAAAATGGAAGATTTCTTTGACAACAGTATCTAAAATCATATAATTCCAATACAATTTTTTTTGATTACGGAATATAGCGCCTAGAACTTGGACCTTTGACTTTAGATGGTTTAGAATGCGGAATTTATAATGAAAGTGTTTTTTTTATTAAAAATCAAAAAAAACTCCAACACTGTTAGTTGCCTGCCCTCGGCCGGCCGGGGTTAGTTTTTAGTTGTTAGTTGTCTTTGTATGGACGAAAAAAAATATGGCTGAATCATTAGAAACTACCGCAGATTTTTCGTTTTTGTATTCAGCTATTTCATTCTTCTGGTGGCATTGGGCGTAGCTTGGGTATTTTTCCAGAGATATTTCCTCAATCCTACCTATCAATGGGAGCATACTGATCCTTTTTTTCTCCAAAAGAATAAACTCATCTGAAATTTTGAGCACTTTCTCCAACAGGCTATCCAAGACACCGATATGCGCATCATTATCATGCAGTGACCTCTGACTACAGCAGATAATTTCATCCTTTCTCAAGACAATCTGATACAGTACAAAGGATTCATCGTCCCAAAATATTTTTCTATCGCTACTACGCTACCTATCAAACCTATAACATATTTTGACAACAATACCTATGATACAGGTGAATTGGCATTGTTTATCAACAACATCATTCTTACCAGAAAATTCATAACGACACAACCTAATAAAAATATCCAGCTTCCTCTACAGGATACGCTCACCACTACGTTTAATCTCAAATGTCTTTCGCAAAGGCAGATCTATCCAGACACCTGTGCATATTATATCAAAAATTTCTTATCATCATTTTTTGTCTATAGACTGAGCACTGATTATACTTGATTGCTGGAGATCTTCACCCAGCTACAGAATAAACAGAAATATCGCGACCTAGCTTGTCAAAATATAGAAAAGTACGTCCTCTATTCCAATGATCAAAACAGACTTCTTAAACCGATCTTTGAGCAATGTGGCGAAGCATCCAAGACATTTTTCAAGAGGATGGAACTTTTCATCGACATCCAGAAGCAACTGGATGATAAACTCATCAATTCGGACACGTATTCGGATTCCACGCTCAATACCTACAAACTCTTTTCTGTCCAGCAGATGATCTACAATGACATCTTAGAACAAAGAATGTCCATCAACCAATATACCTTGTATTTGGATTTCGTCAAAGAACTTTTGCAGAAAAATCTGCTTTCCGGATTTTATCTTGATGAGATCTATCGGTTCGATACCTATTATCTCAAGCCTACTTTGCAAGCCATCCGCTCTACCATAATGATGGGCGGCGACAAAGAAAATAAGATCAACCTGGTCGTCAAAAATATTGATACCCTGAATTTCGGAGATGTCGCATTTGGATTTACCTGATTGCATGACCGCCTTATCAATCGCGCTCTCCTCGCAAACCTCACTCCTCTCCAAGAATGATCTGGAGTATCACTAGAAGAAACCATTATGCAGAAACTCAAAGGGCTTTCCTATATGGAAATCTCAAATACTGCTATCACTGACAATCAGATCCTGCTTTCTGGATATTTTCTTATCGATCAAAAAAAGATCCCCACGACGTTGACATTATTTTTCCAAAGCGATGTTTTCCTCGTGCATAGCATTTTGCTTCCTAGCTATCCAAGCTTAGGAGATACGTTACAAGCATTACTAACCAAACAAGCGTTGAGTATCTGAGATTTCTTTGCTACGCTTTCCAAAAATCTACCTTTGTATGAGGTGAATACAACCGCTGAAACAACCAGCAAAACACTCTGTGATGGCGTGAAAGATCTGCAAACCTCACTTGGCATACAGATGACAACCTGTACAACCGATCAGATAACGATACAAAAAATATTTGATGCTACAGCCATTACCTATAATTTTCTTTTGGAAAATAGTATCATAGATAGCATCAACATCTCTGATGCTGCCGTCCAAACATATATCCAAAATTTTTTCCAACAACATCAATACACCAATCTTACCGTTATCGATGCCATCAAGACGATCATCAATGCCACTCCTAATGCATTGGATATAGCGCATGAAGGGACAATAAACACCATTATCGTCCTCCAAGACTTTCAAAAATATCTTAACAATGCCCCCAATGATATCGCAGAAAAAAGCGGAAAACTATTGCTGGATTTCACACTGAAAAATGTCAATTTCATTGCAGGATATGATGTCACCAATCATGTCTTAGCGCCTCGATATTTCAAGAATATCATCGGATATGAAAAGCCGCTCATTATAAAAAATCTAAAGCTCGTCCTGGATGATGATCATCAAGATGATATCACGCTCTTCATCAATGATCCTATCTGATATATCAAGAACGTAGATATGATGGCATGGAGAAATTATGTCTCGCAAAATAAATAAAAATTGTCATTGCGAGGAACAGCCTGTCCCGGACCACCGGGAAAGCAATCTAGATTATTTAAACACTTAGATTGCCACACCTCTCCTCCTAGGCGGATCGGCTCGCAAAGACACATTAAACAATTTATCATTTATCATTTTATCATTCTATGTACAAAAGATTCACTTTAGAAGAATTGAAAACCGTGCAAAATAATTTCATCAGCAATTTTTACAGTATCGTCAGGAAAGAACATTGCATGATGACGAATGATTTTTTCAAAAAGATTTTCAGGGAAGGCGATGATGTATATTATTTCAATAGATGAGAAGCGCTCTTTAGGTGTAGCAAGCAACCGAATGAAGATCTCATTCTCATGGATGAAAGAGAAAAAGTGCAAGTTATATTAGACGAACAAGGGAAGAGGGACTTCCAAAATGTCATCAAAAACTACCTCATCAAGAAAGAGAAATTAAGAGGACAGAAATCCATAGAACAGATTTTATTGGATGCATTTCATGCAGGAGAATACACTGACATCCTGTGAAAAAAATATCTTGTCTATGATATCGAGACCACCTCAAACATAGAGAATCTCAAGGAAACAAAATTTCTGCTCGCGTACGCCATGTATCCGAATAATCAGAATAAGATGACGTATGAATATATCGATGCAGATACGCTCAAGGAATTTGTCCAGAAGATGCTTGAACGGGATGGCTATATCGTAGGATTCAACAATATCCGGTTTGATAACCCTGTCTGTATCTATAACACATGAATGTCTGCTGAAGACTTACAGAAACTGAATGAAAAAAGTATCGACCTGTATGTCCTGATCCATGCATTGACTGGTAAAAGGATGTGATTGAACAAGGTTTCTGAAGCATTGGTTGGCATCAGCAAGACATTGGAATCAGGCGTAGAAGCAGAAAAACTTTTTCAGAAATATATCGATGATGACGATGAAGAAGCATTGGAGACATTGAAACAATATTGTAAAAATGATGTCAGAATGACTGCTCTTGTCCTCTTATATCTCCTGCATTACAAAAAGGTTTTCATTGAAGGAGAGGAAATCGTTTTCTCTCTGGAAGAAATCATAGACAAAGCAAATCGTGAGATCAAAGAAAATCCGAATATGAGGACTGAGCAGAATATGTTTGAATAAATAAATTTGTCGTTCCGGTGTTATTCCCGCCGCGGCGGGTGCAACCGGAACCTATATGAAAAAAAATGTGGATCCCGGCCTGCCTGCCGGTAGGCAAGCTGCAAACCGTAACCCAGCTGTGCTGGACTGACGCGCCGGGAATGACGATATCAACGAACCACTTTAAATCATTCACTGCTATATGACTATCCAAGACGAACTCAGAAAGTTCTATGATGCTGAAGCGATGAAATATGCGCAGACCAGAGAAAAACATCGGTCTGAGGCAAAAGTTTTTCTGGATGAGATACATACCAACTCCAAGAAATCGCTCCGCATTCTCGACTTTGGTTGCTGAAGCGGAAGGCTTTTGAAGCAATTAACAGAGATAAAAGGTAAAAAAATAACGTATATCGGAGTGGATCTCTCTCCCAAGCTTTTGAGTATTGCAAGAAAACAGGTAAAAGAATCCCACAAATATTTAAATTGTACATTTATCTGCGAAGATATTTCCAAGCATATCAAAAAATACAGACAGGAATCATTTGATTATATCATCGGCGTAGCAAGTTTCCAGCATATCCCGACTAACAAAGAAAGATTTTACCTGACCAAAAGCTTCTACAGATTGCTTCATTACGGAGGTAAGCTTATGATGACGAATTGGTCGTTTTCCCGCCGATTTCTCAGAAAATATCAGCATGAAATAATCAAAGCCGGACGAAAATTTCTTCTCAGCCGAGGCAAAAAGGATTGGAAAGATCTTATCCTGCCACGGAAAGCACAAGGACATATTTTTCATAGATTTTATCATATATTTACACCCAAAGAATTGAACTCATTGGCTACATTGAGCGGGTTTCAGATTTCTTCATTGCAATATTTAGATGAAAAGGGGGAGCCTACAGCAAGCCGGAAAAATGCGAAAAACACTCTTTTGATAGCAAAAAAAAACGTTTTTACAGATCAGAAATAATTTTATCTTATAAAAAAAATCCCATGAAAAAAATTTCTTTACTCCTGTGAGCATGTGCACTTATTTTTCTTGCCGGTTGTGGAAATACAACCACTCCTGCTGTCGTCATCCCTAATGCTCCTGCTCAATTCCAAACCTATGACAATCCTGCATTCAGCATCCAATATCCTGCAATATGGAATTATCAGGAAAATGCCTACGGCACTTTCGTAATATTTTTCTCTCC
>JBBABI010000020.1:0-18183 GCA_041679065.1 Candidatus Absconditabacterales bacterium | reverse complement strand
TTTCCGATATGCTATCGTGGATGAGATCGATAGTATCCTGATCGATGAAGCAAGGACTCCATTGATTATCTCTGAAGCGAATGAAGAAGCGACAGAAAAATATGTCTATTATGCAAAGATAGCCAGTAGCCTGTTGCCTTGCACCCAAAGGAAAAAAGTTTCTAAGTGATTGCTGCAGGAATTGCTCACGGATGCCAAGTGAATGAAACAACAGGAAGAGGATGGTGATTATTATATCGATGAAAAAACCAAAACCGCTTCTCTGAGCTCCCAAGGGATCCAGAAATTGGAGCAGACACTGAATGTAGAGAATCTATATAGAGATTTAGGGTATGAAGAGATCCATCATATAGAAAATGCATTGAGAGCGCATGCCGTGTATGAAAAGGATAAAGAATATATCGTCAAGGATAATGAAGTGCTGATCGTCGATGAGCATACCGGTCGTACGATGCCCGGCAGAAGGTTTTCGGAAGGATTGCATCAAGCGATAGAAGCCAAGGAAAATGTCCGCATCCAGAGAGAATCCAAAACATTGGCGACGATCACATACCAGAATTTCTTCAAACAATATAAAAAGCTGGCTGGAATGACGGGAACGGCGTTGACCGAAGGGGAGGAATTTGAAAAGATTTATGAGCTCTCCGTCTTGGAAGTTCCGACAAATAAACCTACGATCAGGGCTGATAAGAATGATAAGGTGTATTTCAATCAACAAGCGAAACGGAAATTTGTCAGGCAATATATCGAGTTCGCTCATGAGATAGGACAGCCTATCCTGATCGGTACATCAAATATCGCTACCTCAGAATATGTTTCCAAGGTCCTAGAAAAAGAATCTATCACCCATTATGTCCTGAATGCTAAATTCCATGAACAGGAAGCGCATATCGTCTCTCAGGCTGGCAAATACAAAAGTGTCGTCGTTGCTACCAATATGGCTGGTAGGGGAACGGATATCAAACTTGAGAACGGACTGAATAATAAACTTGCAGATAATTATGCGAAATGGATAAGAAAAACTGTAATTGAAAATTGAAAATTGAAAATTGAAAATTCAGCGGGCATGTCCGCTGTGGTGTATTCGCAAATTGAATTTGAATTGACGATGGAAGGCTGCAAGCGCCAACTTGGATTTACAGATGAACAGATTAGGGAAGCTGAGAAAGGGTGGACCCTCGCTGGAGATATCGCTTTCAAAATTTCCTTCAATACCAGAAAGAAAGAAGGAAAAGATGTCTTTGCTGAATTATTTTTCAAGGCGAACGAGAGCACTCCAATGTTTATTCAGAAAGAATTTCATTATGGACTCTTTATCCTCGGTACAGAGAAACATGAGTCCAGAAGGATAGACAATCAGTTAAGAGGACGTGCTGGTAGGCAAGGAGATCCTGGTGTTTCTGTTTTCTTTGTCGCTCTGGATGACTTGATCATGAAAAAAATGTGAGGAGAAAGAATTCAAGGTATAGCAGGAATGATGCTTGGCAAAAACGATTTGGAAACATTGGAATTGACACAGAAGCAATTTACCAATTCCATCATCAGAGCGCAGAAACAGATGGAATGACGGAATTTCGGCATCAGAAAACATTTATTTGATTATGATAGCGTCATCGATAAACAAAGACAAACCGTCTATAGGAAAAGAGATGAAATCCTGATGAGCGAACATGATGAAACGATCAAATCCAATTTTGTAAATCATATGAAAGAGGAGATTTTTACTAATATTGGAGATATTATCGAGAAGAAGGTGCATGAAGCGCAAACCTTGAATCAGCCATTGGAGGAATTCCTGGGTATCATGAATAAGGAATTTGCACTCAAACTCACTGATGAACAGATGAAATCTTTTGTGGATTTGTGATATGAATGATTGGCTGAACCACTTGTAGAATATATCAGGAAACAGTTGGAAGATAAGATTATCTGAGTAGATGAGCAGAGATTATTCCAAATTTTCAGGGATGTATATCTGTATCATGTCGATACCCTTTGGATCAAGCATTTGGATGATATGGAAGAGCTCAGAGATAAAGTTGGATTGATGGGGTATGCACAATTGGATCCATTAGTAGTCTACAAATCAGAAGCGTTCGATAAATTCCAAAATCTTCTCTATAGATTACAATATGACGTGACAGCTTATGTTGCCGGTATCGATTTTTCTGGTATCCAACAACAAGGTCAAGCGCCAGCTATCGTGATGGGAGATCAGTGAGATGCTTCATTGCTCAAAATGCTTGAACAGGTCAGTAAACAGATGAAATGAGCTCCACTGCCTAAACATCTCACTCCAGAAAAGATATTTGATACACCAAAAGTTGCCTATGAAAGCAATGATGAGGTGGAGGTCTTTGAAGTCAAAGATGATGAGCCCGTCGGTACGCCATTTATGCCTGAACTTAATGATACAGATAAACCCCATAAGATCAGACCAAATGATCCTTGTACCTGCGGGTCAGGGAAGAAATATAAGAAATGCTGTGGTATGAAATAGGCTTCTGGAGTTCCCTCTTTGTTGAAAGAGGGGGGACCACGAAGTGGTGGGAGATTTTAAATAAGAAATATTCCTATGTACTTTAACTATAAAGATTATCTTAAAAAGTTTTCACAAGAAAATAGGATATGTCCAACTAAGGCTGAATGATTATTTTGGAATTGTATTTTAAATCGTGATAGAACCTGATATAGATTTCTTAGGCAAAAACCTATTGAATGATATATTCTAGATTTCTATTGTGCTAAGCTTAAACTTGGTATAGAAATAGATGGCGAAAGCCATGAGTGAAGAGGTGATTATGATGAAGAAAGAGATCTTATATTGTTAGGATTGGGAATTAAGATTGTCAGATATTCTAATACAGACGTGCTTAAAATTTTTGAATGAGTTCACTTAGATGTGGAATTTCAGATAAAAGAAAGAGAAAAGGAAATGAATCTTTAAATCCCCCATCCGCAAGAGCGGATACCTCCCCCTTTCGAAAAGGGGGTACTCTTAGTTGTTAATTTTAAACATGCAATATGATATCTTCTGATGCAGAGTGAATAAATATTATCTCAATAAGCGATTGGGATATTTCACTGATCAAAAAATTACTGATGATGCATATCTGGTCGCGACGTGTGAGGTGACCGATAGGGCAAAGCAGAAGCGGCTTAAGAAGGTAAAGCAAAAGGCGATCCAATGATCTCAGATATATATCACGTGATGCGGAGTACTGAAAAAATGAGCATTACTTACTAATGAAGAATTTTTCAGTATTTATCCAGAATTGCTATCGTATAAGAAAAATATTACTCTTCTTTCTGAAGATCCAATTCAGATGCAAGATTCAGGATGTAAGATACAAGACAAAGATGAAGAAAATCATTCATCATGCATCATGCGTCATGCATCAAGCATTTCAACCAAAAAATATATAATCATTCAAAATGGCTGTGATAATTTCTGTACATTCTGTTTAACTATTCAAAAAAGGGGAAAACATGAGAGCAGGGAGATTGTGGAGATTGTTGAGGAGATTAGGAGATTCGAGAAATCTGGATGAAAAGAGATTGTTCTGACTGGGATAAATCTGGCTGCACGATGATGTTTGGATACCAAGAAGACGGACGAATCCAAATTCGCTTTCCTGCTTCGTGAAATCTTGAGGCAAACCACGATTCCGAGAATCAGAATATCAAGTTTAGGTCCGGAATATTTAGATGATGAGTTTTTTGAGGTAATTAAAGATCCCAGAATTATGCCGCATTTTCATCTCTCGATTCAAAGCTTTTCTGATAATGTGCTTCGCGCAATGAGAAGAAATTACACACTGAAAAATCTGAAGAAGATTCTGAAGAAGTTTAGAACGTTGAAGACTACAGTGCCAGTTTCCTTATGAGCTGATATTATTGTTGGATTTCCTGGTGAGACGGAAGAAGATTTTAAAGAGACGCTGGAAGGCATTAAAAAGTTCGGGATCAATAAAGTCCATGCATTTCCCTTCTCTGATCATCATATCTGAGTCAGTATCCCTGCTTCGTCGTTGCCAAATCAGATTGATTCTGTGACGAAAAGACGCAGGGATAGAGAATTAAAAAAAACTGCTGACGATATTGCCGAGCAGTTTTATCAAGCGAATAAATGAATTTCCCATAATGTATTAGTTGAGGGAAAATGATCGGGATGGACGGAAAATTATATCAAGGTGGAAGTAACGGGAAAAGGTAAAAGAGGGGAGATAGTGAAGTTGAAAATTGAGGCTTCGTAGTTTAAAGTTTAAATATTGAAAAATGGAAATATCTAAAGATTATTTTATTTTTTTGATAGCTATGAATCTCTTTTTAAATAGTCCGCATCCGGCAAAATCTCGGTACGTGATAAGGTCTTGATAATGAAGCTTAATATTACCTACCAGCAGATCATTCTCTTTGAGTGGAGTATGAGAATCATAACAATAAAAAACCTCTTGTTCCTCATCATATCCTCGGATACTGAGGTAATGTCGTTGAAATACAGCTTTGAATAAGTTGAATATGTTTCTTTTGGTATATGCATGTGCAATAATAATTATTATAGGACCATCTTCTATATGTTTCTTGAGAAAATCTATCTTGGAAAGCATGTGTTTTCTATGGTATTTTCCTTGAATGTACGGAATATTATATGTATCTAATGCTGTACATAATTGTTTTGGTGTAGAATTTTTGATGAGTTTATGAAATCGAGATGTCGCATATTGTAGTGGTTTTTGATTGAGTTGTGGATAATAGGATTCTATGACCGCTTTAATCGTAAATAATCAACACGATCTATAATCATGCTGCTGCGGATATCTTTCTGGATGCTGTTTGTAGATGAAATGATGATGAATCACTGTTTGTTTGTTTGCTCATCTTCCTTATAAAGTAAGATAAAATCTTATAAATTTACTTCTGATTATTGAGACGTCTCATGTAATCATTGTGTGAATAGATACCATCAATGATATTTTTTTCCAGGAAAAGAATTCTCTTATTATCCCCTAGTTCTATACTCCAATAGTTTTTTTTGTTGCTTGCGTTGATTCTTTCGTTGATTTTCAAAATCTCATCCTTGAGTTCACGGACGAAATTATTTATTTCCTTGGTGTTTTTATATAGTTTTTGACATCCTTTGATGAAGGATGGCTTATTCTCTAATTCATATCAAGCTAGATTCAGTATATGGAGACTATCATCTATAGTACAACCATCTTTCTTGTCGATATAATCATTTATCTGATCCTGTAATTCTTCTTTCTCACTTTTTTCGTATATTGGACCTAATTCATTCCGACTAGTCTTCTGGATTGGTTTCCTCTCTTTTTCTTTTAGAGAGTCTTTTTTATTTTTGTAAAAAATAATACCTAATTTCATTGCATTCGTAATTATTTCATCAGTAAATGCTTCTTCTTGTATGCCGAACTTTTCTTGTAAGTCCATTATTCTGATGTTTTTTTTGTTGCGATAAAGTCTATGGATGTATTTAATTATTTCTTGTTTTTTGGATCTGTTTTTGAATAGTTCTTCTAGAAACAATTCTTCTTCCTTGATTATCTCTTTTTCTTGCTGCATCATTTTTATAATGTCAGATCTCCAATTGGAATTTGGAATTTTCTTTTTGTTGTTTTTTACCTGCATTGCCTCCTTTCTCTTGCTGGCAATTTCTAATTCTTCAGTGATGTATTTCTCTGCAAATCGTTCGTAGATCTTTTTTACTTCTTTTTGGAAAATCTCATCTATCCGTTGAGTTGTGCAGAACGCTATATCATCCAATGTATCGAATGTATCAAATTCCTCTTCCAGAATCGTTACTATTTGTTCCCGCATTTGTTGAATCCCCTCTGTTGCAAAGTATTTTCTTATTTTTTCTTGTGTTTTGATAGAGCTTATCTGTATAAATTTATTGTTTCATAGTAATGGGAATTGTTCTCTTAATTCATGTTGTAGTTTTTTCAGAAAATCTTCTTTTACAATAAATTGATCTTTTGTTTTCTCATATTTTATTTCTATCACCCTTCTAAAATATTCTATGATCCTTTCCTTATTGCTTTGGATATTTTTTGTTTCTGCTAATGTGTAAATTTCTTCGTATGATTTTTTGAGTAATACAGCAAAAAACAATATCTCGGCTGCTGATGTTTTGGTGGAATCATCAGGCATAGGCATACTTCCAAATAGAAAATTCATGACTATGGTTTTTTTTGCTTCTTGAGACCGTCTTTCTATACTCGGCTTTATAGCTTTTAGAATTTCGCGGTTTTGGGTTGTCTCTTCCAGGCTTTTATTAAACTCCTCGATTTGTCGATCTGCTTTTTGGAGAACGTCTCTTATATTATCATTATTGTTTTTTAAAAGGTCAGCAATTTTTGACATTTTTTGTTCTATAATATTTCAGATGCTTTCTATTTCATCATTGATGGTATTTTTATTTTGATGTGTGTTTTTTATATCCATAGCTTGTTATTGTAGTGTAGATAAACTTATTTTACTATCGTAGGATCTTGGGTTTGTTGCGGATTGAGGGATGGGGGATTTATTGATAGTTGTTGAATCTCTGTGTTTATTGGAACTTCTTGAGGCGTGGTTGCTTGGGCGACGTTTATCTGTGCTGTCGCTTGTCCTGGCGGGATAGCATTTGGATCAGGCAGATTTTCGGTATTGGCGCTCATACCCAGTCTTGCTTCTATTTCCGCATCCACGAATTCTCTTTTCCTGCCGTATTTTTTGGCTGAATATTCTTTGAGGATAGGAACTATTTTCAAGTTTTGATAATCCTGTGTATAGATACTGCTCATACTGAAGACGCGAGTAGTAGAGTTATCGATATTGAGTTTGATGTATGCTTTGTAATTTGCGATACCGACAATATCTCCTGCGGAAAGCAGAGGAGTGTATTCTTTCTCCAGAAATTCTGCATCCGGTGCGCCGACCTTGAATGACTGCATCGTACCCACGTTACCGAATACTGCAGCTTTGACGTCAGTTTTTCCGCCTTTTTCTTGTCCAATATTATTTCCTCCTCCTCATTCCAACTGTGCGATATACTGATGCGCCATAAAAAGTGAGAGACGGTATTTTCTTGCTTCTGACAAGATATCAGCAAACGTTCCTGAGATGAAGTTCTGGAATTCATCTACATAGAGATAAAAATCCTTTCTTTCTTTTTCCGGTATCTTGGCTCTGGCCATTGCACCATTATAGATCTTGGAGACGAGCACCATACCAAGCAATTCCGCATTTAATTCACCTATCTTACCTTTACTAAGGTTGATGACTAGGATTTTCCCGTTGTTCATTACGTCATCAAAATTGAGTGCTGATTTGGTCTGTCCGATGATATTTCTCATGATCCTATTGGTATTGAATGAGACGAATTTAGCTGAGAAGTAAGGAATGATTTCTTCCTTTTCTCTTTGTCCCATCGCATTGAAGGTCTTTTCCCATCGATTTTTGACTACAGGATTTTTCGCCTTTTTGACTTTGTATTCCCTATATCCTTCGTCGGTGAAGAGTCTGACGATATCCAGCAAGGTCGGTCTGTCTTCGAAGTCTTCCAGCAAGGTCAGTGATCCGTATTTGAAGTATTCCTGTAATCTTGGTCAGAAGATTTCCGGTCCGAACATCTTCAGGAAAATCTCTGTCGCATCATTGACGACCTTATCTGCTTCATCGATAGTGTTGATTTCATACAGGTTCAATCCCATCGGTCTGTCCTCATTCCCTGCGTCGAAATAGATCAGATCTTTTGCTCTCTCCTTAGGAATATATGAAAGGATATCTTCTGCAAGATCTCCATGCGGATCGATGATGCACACGCCATCTCCATTCCAGATATCTTGTCTTGCTAATGTTTGCAGTAATACTGATTTTCACGTACCAGATTTTCCGATACAATAATGATGCCTCGTCCTGTCTTCTCTTTTGATATATACGGGATTGAGTGTATTTCTATAGATATTCACTCCTATGAGAACACCGTCTTTAAACATCTTATATCCGTATCATTTTCCTTCTATGTGGTGTTTGATATATTTCTTGCCATTTTTTTCGATGATTTTTTCTCTGCCGGTGAGTATTGTCTTTGGTGTAACTTCGATGAGAAGCTCTTTATCTCCTTGTTTGGGAGCTACTGCTCGATGACTGGAATACTCTTTGAGTATCTCTGAAAGATCTCCATTTTTATAATTCTCTGCTAATTTTCCCGTTATGACAAAACCATTTGGTTCTTTCAGTATCGGTAAATTTTCTGGAGCAGGAAGAATCTTGTATTGCATCCAAGAAATAATCGGTGCGCGGTTGTAAGAGATATCGGGGAAATGGAATATCGAACTTAGTTCGTTTACTCCGAACATGTTTTTTTTGAAGAAGAGGTGGGTCATTTTCCATTTAGCCGCAAGTTTCCGCATGGGTTTATAGAAAAAGCCGAAGACGTCATGTTTCTCGTTGTTTGGGCGTAATTCGTTTCCGTATTCATCTCCATAGACATTGAATGCACTGACGATGATATCTATATTGGATTCTATTTTCTCTTTATCGTCTGATGCTGTAGCTATGAGTATGCCTGATTCGAAAAATGGCAATGATGCTTCTTCTCACATAGCATTGAGATAATCTTCTTTGGCTTTAACCATACGGACAAAATCTTTTCCTCCTTCCTTATATTTTTCGTTTTCATATTCCGCTTTATTTTTGCTTGTTCAGGAAATGAGAAATTGCATGAAATGGAAAGGATTCAATGCTTTCAGAATACTAATAAGAATATTTCTTCATTTTACATATTTTATATCATTTCTATACAGTCCATCTGCTCGTTTCTGTGTTTTTTTATTGAATCGAGTTCCCAATGGTTTGATCGGCATGATGATTGTCGCTGTATCATATCTGGAAATCTTTCCCATGGCATCAATCACGTTGTTGATCGGATCATCGGGCTGCTGTTTAAATGTCTTGATGGTATATACCTGTTCTTTTTTTGGCGTCAATGGCATGATGTTCCGATATTTTTTTCCGAACATCTCTGGGCTTTTGATCCTTTCTATACTACAATCCGCATATTGTGATGTGATGGACGATTCTACTATGTTCTGATATTCCGGATAAATACCGACAATGAAATAGATCAATCCTTCTTCATAATGTAGCATCAAGGTCGTTTTCGGCTTATCGAAAATCGTTTTCAGAATCGAATCCATGCTGCTGAGTTCTCCAAGTTTGTGGATGTTGTGAAATACCTGTGCCATACGGCCGATCTTTTCTTTCATATCCTTGGCCAATTCTCTTCCTTGTTCACGATCTTCCTTGCTCTCACTTCTGGGTAAGCTGATTTTGAGATAGATAATCCTTTTAGCATTCAGAATATCGTACATAATTCTAATAGCTTTTTTAAGTACAAAAAATCCTATGATCAATGCTAAACCGATGCCTAAATATCCTAGGATAGTATTTGAATCGCCTTTGACAGTGCTTCGGATATTTTGTCCAAATCGCGAAGTCGTTACTTGCTGAGTCTGTTGAGGTTGGTTGGTTTGAATTGGAATCGTTTTCTTATACGTTTCATATGCGGTTTTATTATTGAGAAATTCTTTGATATGAGCAACTCCTCACATTTGAGAAAAACAGCTCGCTTTGTTTGTGCTTCGAGCGTTGTTGGTCAATTGAGAAAGGTTATCCAATTGTGCTGGATTTTTGTCATATTGAGTTTGTAGTGCTTGTTCACATTGAGTGATATTCATGGATGGGCTTTATTGAGGATAAAAGTGCTTTTTATGGATGAATTACATTTCACGTTGTCATTGGTTATTGGTTATTTGTTATTGGGAGGAGAAATGAACTAAGCCCAATACACCAATATACCAATACACCAATATACCAATACACCAATATACCAATATACCAATATACCAATATACCAATACACCAATATACCAATATACCAATATACCAATACACCAATATACAATTCAATTATATTCCAATTCCCTATTTTTTGCCAAAAAAAGCGCTTTAAACTCCATTAAAACACCCCATTCTTGTTGTAAATATATATAATATGTTATTTTTTGGTCAGATTTTTGTAGATTTTATATCGGTAATAGACAAAAAATGCTCTGATAATAGCGCTGATATATGATCCTATAATGATCATCACAAAAAAAATGCTGAATACCAAAATTTTTATGATCGAATATTGGATGATATCCATTGCAATTGCTCCGTAAATGACCAGAAATGGTATACCCAAAACCACCAGAAGATTGAGTGAAAAATTTATCAAAAGTATCGTCTGCACTCTCATATATCTAGCGGTGTTCTTACTGTTGGCTATAGCAAGTGCAAAACTTTTCTTCATGGCCTCATACAATGGCATCCTTTCTATGGTGATCATATATCTCGTATATGCCCTGAGACTATTGATCACTGTCATGATAGTAAACCACAGCACGAGGATGATAAGCATCCCGATATGCCGATTATTATCCACGATGAGCACCTTAAATGCCGTGAGGAAGTAGACGATAGGAGAAAAAACAATTGCTACGCAGCCAAATTCAAACATAGGGAAAAAATCTGCTTTTCCTTTTTGGATGGCTAATTTCATGCTTCTTTTTTTATCGTGGATATAATGAATGATTGCTGCTTGTCCGATAGGATAGATAATAGAATATATGAGAAACACGCTTGCCGTGATAAGAATGGTAATTCTCAAAAAGTTATTCCTGCTGATTTCTTGGACAAAATATTCTGCTACTTTGCCTATATAAAGGCCATTATCATATCTTTTGGCGATTAAGCTATTGATATCTATGATGATCAGAAGAATAGCAATCAATGAATGACAAAAAGAAGTAATCCAAGTCAACCTTATGATTCCTCTGTCGTTATTCATCTCTTTGATGGAGTTTGCTACGATATTTTTGAACATGATCAAAAAAGCGATAAGTGATATCTTGATATAGAAATAGTCTTTTTACTCAAGAGCTTTTTTTATGCACTTAGAACTTAGAGCTTAAAACTTAGATAGTGGCTAATTGTTTATTCGGGAATCGTTAATCGTTTATTCGTGAGTCTAAAAGTTTGGAAATTGAAAATTGATTATTGGGAATTGTTTAGAAATTAGAAATTGAAAATTACATTGTTTGCATTTTATTCAAAAGCGTTTCTCTTGTTTTTTATGCATAAATCCTTATATTTTTTTCACTTTATTTTATTCAGATGATGATGACGACGATCAAAAGGACGATAGTTATCTTGATTCTGCTAGCGATAGCATTTTTCATCTATCGCGGAATCAGTCCATCATGAGCCGAACATCTTCTTGATCGTATCAAGGCTATTTCTACAATATTTCTTGGCTCTGGGACTGTGTCTTCATGAACGGAAATCTCATCTCCTACTGGT
The DNA here is from genome assembly GCA_041679065.1 of Candidatus Absconditabacterales bacterium. Classification (GTDB taxonomy): domain Bacteria; phylum Patescibacteriota; class Gracilibacteria; order Absconditabacterales; family Absconditicoccaceae; genus CAJBLF01. The sequence goes on along the minus strand of JBBABI010000020.1, from coordinate 6,777 downwards.
CAATTTCTAGAACTGACGTGAGATGATTTCGTTACCGGCAGTATGGAAGAAACCTGACTGATCGATATCCTTTCTGGTATGGATTCTGATAGAGATCCCTGAGCGTCTTCTCTGGGTGACTCATTACCTGCGGATACCTGATCTTCTGCGGTTACGCCTACTATTCCAGGAAAAAAAACCTCAACGTTTTCATCTTCTGCTCAGTGACTTTCATCTAAGGATATTCAGGACACAGAGAAACTTCTCCAAAATTTATTCCAATAATCCCGGCATGAATCTTACCCTCAAAGCATATCTTCAGGGTGTCAGCGATGGCACAGTAGATCCACAGACTGTGGCAGATTTTTACCTGAAGAAAGCCCAACAAGAGAATGGCGAGCATTTTTCGTTTATTAGGTTTCACGACGATTATGTCCAGAAAAATATAAAAACTTTTAAAGACAGACCACTCAAAGGCGCACCTATTGGCGTCAAGGATATCATCCTGACTGAGGAGTATATCACTTCTTGCGGATCCAAAATGCTGGAAAATTATGTGAGTCCCTATAGTGCGACCTGTTTTCTAAACTTAGAGAAAAACGGATGACTCATGATAGGTAAGACCAATATGGATGAATTTGCTATGGGAAGCAGCACAGAGTCTTCTTATTTTGGCAAGACCATCAACTGTTATGGCAAAAATCGTGTTCCTGGATGATCCAGCTGATGATCTGCTGTCGCAGTCGCTTCAGATTGCTGTATTGCCGCACTGGGAACTGATACGGGAGGAAGCATCCGTCAGCCTGCTGCTTTATGCGGTATCGTAGGGATGAAACCAACCTACTGAATGGTGTCACGTTATGGCGTACAGTCTATGGCATCGAGTTTAGACCAGGTGGGTGTATTGACCAAAACGGTAGAGGACGCAGAAATATTATTGAAATCGATTGCTTGATTTGATGAGAGAGATTCGCAGAGTGATTCTCGTGCGGACAAATTTGTCCGCAGTGGAAATGTTGAAGGGTGGAAAGGTGGAAAGGTTAAGGAGTTAAAAATAGCGGTACCTAAAGAAGCATTGGGTGAGGGTTTGGATCCTCGTATCAAGGAGCTTTTTCTCAAGAGAGTAGATCAGCTTCGTGAGCAAGGATTTGAGATAAAAGAAATAGATGTCCCTGTATTGGCGTATGCTCTCTCTATCTATTATACGTTGATGCCAGCTGAAGTGAGTACTAATCTAGCGAGATTCGATGGGATGAAGTTCGGTTTACAGGAAGAGAGTCTTGGTCATGATGATATCGTTTCCTATTATGAGAAAATAAGATCTGCATGATTTGGCGATGAAGCAAAAAGAAGGATATTGCTTGGTACCTTTGTCTTGAGTTCTGCAAATTATGAAGGATATTATCTCAAAGCGCAGAAAGCGAGAGACCAGCTCAAGGCTGATCTAGATAAGGTGTTCTCTGTTTATGATATTCTTCTGCTACCTACCTCGCCTGAAGTTGCTTGGAAGATCGGTGAAAAAATAGATGATCCTTTGAAGATGTATCTAGCGGATATCTATACTATCCCTGCAAATATGGCATGACTTCCTGCTATGTCTGTGCCTATGGGTATGATAGAAGATGATGGAGAACAATTACCTGCAGGGATTCAGATTATGGCACAGAGATGGGAAGAGGAGAAATTATTTGCATTGGGGAAAGTGATTGAAGAGCTTAGCTCTTAGAGCTTAGACCTTGGAAATTGAAAATTGTTTGAAAATTAGAAACCTGCCCGACCACCTATTTTCAAATGTTGGCAGGCGGGTTAGAAATTGAAAATTTACGTTATGATCCGGTCGTTTAATGGATAGGACACCCCGTAGTACTACGGGGTAATCCAGGTTTACCAACCTCTGGTTGGTTCGATTCCCGCCAGAGGCGGGCGGGCAGGCCTGGTCGGGATAACTTGCATATTCAATATCTATTTATAATACTATATCATTATAGATCCGGTCGTTCAACGGATAGGACACAACCCTGCGAAGGTTGGAATCCAGGTTCAATTCCTGGTCGGGTCAAGATAAGAAAATATTAATGATATGATAGCATTTTATCCTTCAGTTTTGTTTGATTTTCCAGTGGACTGGAATTCACATAATTAGGTCAGATTATATTGATTTTACATTTCGTGTTTTACATATATGTCGCTTTTCTTAGCTATCTTCAATAGCCTTCTGCGAATGCCTGTGGCTATCAAACGCAAGATGTTAAGAAATAAGAATGCAAGTGCTGTTGGAACTTTTGCGGCAATGGTTTTTGCTATACCTTTGCGATTAGTTGGTTTGCTATTCTTTGCACATCTCTACGGATTTATTTTTTCTAGTCAATACCTGGTCTATGTCTTGATACGAGCAATCTTATGTATTATGGTAAATCTATGAGAAACCTTTCTCTGTAGATTCCAGGCTTTGGCAGAATATAGTATCTATGCATTGGTATTTTCTACGATAATCTCATGGTCGGTAGATTACTTTTATTTTCATACGATATTTAGTGTTACTTCTTTCATTGGTATCTTTTTGCTTTTTAGTGCGGGACTGATGATGTCTGTAAATAAGAAAACTGAGACCAAGAACAAAAGAACTTCTCTGAAATTATATCAGATGATAGTATGAATTTTTCTGTTGAGTGTGATAAATGTGTTTCTGATGTTCCTATATAAAAAATGAGTGAATATACAAACGTATCCTATTGTACATGGAATGTTTTCTCAGTTGGTCATGTTCCCTATTGTGGCATTGATATCACGGAAATGGTTGCAACAGGATATCAAAAAAAGATTGATTGGGGTACGAGATATTGTTCTTTTGGCTAGCGTAGTTTTTGTATATACACTTATAGAACCTTTTGTTATGAAATCATTGCCGATCGTTGTCATAACCTTGATATCATCGTTGAGGCTGATAGTATACGCATTTTTTGATATGAGAAAAAAAGAATTCCAAACAAACATAAAGGCATTTGTTGCCCTAATAATATCTGTCGGAGCGATAGTTCTGATAAGTCTTTAATTCCTGGTTCGATTTCTGTCAGAGGTGTACATTTCTGGTCGGGTCAAGAAGAATAAAATTTAGGAATTTAGGAATCAAATTTAAATTTAAAAATTAGAAATTTTAAATTGATTGCAAAATTTAAAATTCTTACATTAAAAATTCAAGAGGGGTCTGATGAGAATTCAGATTTTTTTTATTGCCCATATCCCTTGACAAGTGCTCTTGAATAAATATAATTCCTTTAATTTTACATTTTTAATGTATACCATGTCAAAGAAGAAAGGTCGTGAAGAAGATATGCCATCAGATATTATTGATGAATCTGCTCCAGCTTCACAAACAGGAAAGCTTTCTCGTAAAGAAAAATTTATCAAACTTATTTTTAGTAAGCCCAGTCTTCTGAAGATTCTTTTGACTACTGAAACAAGTAAGGAAAGTAAACATCTTCGGCCATCATTGAGACCGATTAAAAGAAAGTTAGCTGAAAATTTTTCTCTCTCTGATAAATCATTCCAATGAGATGATCTTAATGAACTTCTCTGGATTTATCTGAATGAAGGTACAGATATCACTATTAAAGATGAACAGAAAAAACATCTTCCTGAATATAAAGCTAAAATAACTTTGGCTCCTCCATCAGAGTTTAAAGAAATGCCCTTACATCATTATATTGCGCTTCTAAATAGTATTATCAAAACACTATTTCTTTTTTTTGAATGTGATATAAAACCACTGATCGAGAAGGCCAAAAAACTCGCTTTGCAAGATAATCCCAGACAGGAGGGTGATGTCTATACCGTATGAGAAAGGGAGCTTCAGTATGCATATGTACATGGTTCTGCTAAACAGCATTTTGACGGATTGATGGAAGAGAAATTAGAATATGATCAGGATCGGTTTGATAAGCAATGTGCGCAGATTTCTGGAACTTTTGCTCAAAATAGTTATAAAGAGTTGATGGTATTTGCTCTTCTTGGATTCCATTATTTCGATAAAAAAAACGATGTATATGCTGCTTTCACTCCAGAATGTCTAGAATCGCAGATATCTTTTGATCTTCCTGATTATCCTGAAGAAAGCTCTTATACGCTTTCTGTGAAAGAATTTCTCCAGATCATGGAACAGCTCAATTTCAAAAAAAATCTTTTTGATCTCCATTCCAAGAACATATTTTTCCTCTCTAAAAAGAATAAGGAAAAGCTATCCCGCAAACCTAAGAAAAAATCATAGGTAGGGATAGCTTCTAGTGAAAAAGATAATTTTTTTCTTCATAGGTTAGAGTTTTTTTAATACTACATTTAGTTTTTCTTTTTCGTTTATTATCACAGTAAACTCGTCTTGAATCTCTACAAGTTCTCCAATTTCTACCAAATAATAAACATCCGATTTTCTGATCTGAAATTTTCCGAAGATATAATTTGTTTTGTCCGATATTTCTCCAAAAATTTCTTTGGGATTTCCGTGGATATCTTTTTGGCAATATATCGCATAGACTCTTTTGTAGGTGTCCGGATGTTTACCTGTGATAATTTGCTTGAAGCCTACTAATGAAGTTCCTTGAAGCTGTCGGATAATGGACTCTTTCCATTCTTTTTTTAGTTTTCTAGGAATGTTGAATATTCCTATTTTTTGGAAAATGATATTCATGATACCCTCCTTTCTTTGGTTATTTTGTTAGACATATATTTTTATTTCTTTGATAGGTATATATCATTTTTTATAGAAAACAAGTGCTTTTAGCTTAAGGTTTGAAGCGTAAAGCTTGAAGCAAGATTTCAATTAAAGACTTAATTAAAAAAAATCTGACTTTGGATCAGATTCATTCTTTTGCCGTCGAGGGGACTCTGCCACGCTTATAGCGTGGAGTTGAACGTTGAAAGGTTGAAAAGTTGAAGATTTGAGATTTTTCTTTCTTTGCTCGGAGAGGGAGTCGAACCCTCACACCTTTCGGCACCCGCCTAGGCGGGCATGTCTACCAATCCATTACTTTGATTGATGATCTCTTTTAATTCATCTCTTCATTTTCACGTTTTGAAATATCTCTCTCTATGATATGCTTCTTTATAAGAATTAAGACGTTCAATATATATAATCTTATAAGGTCTATGTGCTTTCGTGGATTTGGCTGCTCAATCATTATGTTGTTTTAATCTATTATCTATGTTTTTAGTCATTCAGACATATCTATATCAATCTATTAAACTTTCCAAGACATAGATAATGTGTCATACTATCAACCCCAAAGTAAATTATAATTATTCTTTTGCTCGGAGGGGGACTTGAACCCCCACACCTTGTGGCATACGTACCTGAAACGTACATGTCTACCATTCCATCATCCGAGCATATCTTTTATTTTTAAAGGGACTGAACCCTGCACAAAGTTGCGGGGCGAACCCCTAATTTTTGCGGCACCCGCCTAGGCGGGCATGTATACCAATCCTGCATCACGACGGCATAATATTATCGTAATGCCTTTTTGATTATCTTATCATATATCTTGATGTTTTCCCAGATTTTTTCCGGTGTTAAAGATTGTAATCTAGGAATCAATGACTTTTCTGAAAGTTCTTTGGCTGTCAGCGGTACAGTTATCCCATCAATGGTCTGATAATCCTGGATATGTAGTGAAAATGGGCACCTAGCTAATTTTCCTGGAGGCGTATTACTGGAATCCAGAATGATCGCTCATTTCCTTCTTTCATGTCAGGATAAGACATTCAGCTTAGTGTCTTTGCTTACCTGAGTAGCTCGCTTTGTGATAAAACTATTTTCTTTTTTTGGTCCATAAGACAGATAGGTATCATATATCTTATGATGTATCGATTTCGCTAACATCAATATGATATGGAAGCTATTTCCTGTCCGCATAACTAGAATCTTATGTTTCATAAGTTTGGAGAAGGGTTTATCACTTTGGATAGCTTTTACTAATGATTCGGCTGTTTTCTGTGCATCTTCCGGACTATTGTCCTGCCTATCGATGTCAATGAAAATCCTATCCATGGTTTTCCCTTGTTCATTATTGCACGCATAGAAAAAATTGATCAGCTTTCTAGGTACGAAATATTGTCGCAGGAGAATCTGCTTCTTATTGAGTTGTTTTTTTACATCTTCTAGATGGTGATCTGTTCTTAGTTGCAAAAACTTATCATCTACTGCTTTAAAATCTTTGATGTAGAGCGGTGGATTCTTAGTTCCTCTTTTGAGTAAAAGAAAGTTTTCTCCAACAATCTTGCTTGCGATTTCCTTTTTACTGAGAAAATCCTGCAGGTACGGAGCTATTTTGCCGTATCGGTTTAGAACATCTAATTCATTATAGGGATGAAGAAGATCCATAAGATTTTCAGTAGCTTAAAATCGTACTATTGTTTTCCCCTCTGATTGAGAGCTTCAATTTCTTGGCAATTACTGTAACAACTTGTTTTGTAATTAGTCGCAACGTCTTTGTACATAACGGCTTGCTTGTCACAAAGCGCTTGGCATTTCTGTAGATTGCTTGATACTGTGGTTGTTGTGGTCGTAGTTGTAGGTTTCTTAGTGATTCCTATTTTTCCACATCCTGCTATGACAAGTAAGGATAGACAGCAAATAATGATAAGACCGTGTTTTTTAAACATGTGTTTATATTTTAGAAAATAAAAAGAAACTTCCTCATATCTATTTTTTTTCGAACAAGCGAAGACACATAATTCGCTTAATCTTGGCTAAACATCATATAGCAATAGGTCTTATTTTCTTCGTTTGTGAATCTATTGCACATG
>JBBABI010000019.1:0-18576 GCA_041679065.1 Candidatus Absconditabacterales bacterium | reverse complement strand
TAATCGGATCCGGCATGCCTGAGAGAAACCAGGATATTCATGAGTGGCTACGTTTTATAAGAAAAGTTTACCACTGATTTCGTGAACATCCAAGTTTGACTCGGTGGAACATTTTCACGAGGAGGGGAGAGTGGTCGAGACGAAGTTTCAGACTTTTACCTTACTTAATCTGTACTTCCCTAACGGAGGAGAAAGAGCTGATGGCAGAGAGATGCTGAGTTATAAATTGGAATTCTATAAACATTTTCTTCATTACATCAATAAACTTAGAGATGCTGGTGAAAAGGTTATCGCCTGTGGCGATTTTAATATCTGCCATGAAGAAATAGATATCGCCAGACCTAAGGAAAATGAGCATAATATCTGATTCTTGCTGATAGAAAGGGCGGAAATGGATAAACTGCAAAAGAATGGATATGTAGATGTTTTTAGGCACTTCTATCCTGATAAAAGAGATCAATATACTTGGCGGTCCTATCGTGCAAATGCCAGACATAATAATGTATGACGGAGATTGGATTACTTCCGGGTGTCTGAGAATGTAATTTCTGATGTAAAAAAAATCACTCATGAAACAGCGATTGAGTGATCTGACCATTGTCCAATTGTCTTAGAGCTTAGAACTTAGATAATTTTCTATTGTGGTCTTTCTTGATTATCTTTTTGCATAGCTTTAAGTAATTCTATCAATGCATCACAGGTTTTGGGTGATTGTGTTGATCTGAGTCAGAAACTAATGTAATTCTGGAATTTATTTGTTGTATATGCAGATATATACATGTCGCCAGCTGATTTCTCTACGCGAAGATTTCCCATCCTTTCGTCGTCATGACGTAATTGAAAGAGTTCTTCGTTGATTGCGCCTTCTTGAGGAGACTCGATATTATCTTTTTCCATCGCCATTAATAGTTCTCTCAATGCCTTGCGAGTGTTATCCGAATTACCGCCTGATGTAGTAAATCACACATTGTTACTTCCTGGTACAGTGATTATTCTTATTTCGTAATCTGCTCATATGACTGATACTGTCGAGTCTCAGTGATCACTGAAACGCGTTGCTGATTTGCGATGAATATTTGGTTCTGATTTGTTCATATTTCCATAGAATTATATAGATAAACTATATCTATAGTATAGATATCTATCTTATAATGTCAATCAAAAAAAGAGGATATTTCTCTTCATTAAAAATTTAATCTGGGTACTAGCCACAAATGGGGTAGCCGGAACGACGGTTTTTTTTTATTTGCCGAATAGTGATTTTACTCGATCAAAAATGCCGTTGTTGTTTTCTGTATTTGTATTAGAGTCGGTAGTATCGGTAAGTGTATCCAGTAGATCTTGTGGAGTAGGTACAGTAATATCTCTATTTCCTGCAATATAATCATGGTAGGTCATGTTTTTGAACGTGCATGTTTTGTTTACAAAATTTCCTTTGAGGTTTCCATTGATGCAGAGTCTGAGCTGTGTTTCGCAAGGGACATCAATGAGTCCGATAGGGGATTTGTATGATTTGACAAACTGACCGTGTTTGATGATAGTTCATCGTGGTGAGAAACAATCAGCTTTGGTGATTTGAGTTTGACTGACAGTTGGCTGGGATCAGATTACTGGTTGGTTAGTTGTGCCTGCTACCGTGGTTGGCTGCAGCGTTTCGTTGACTTTCCCTTGTGTAGAAAATGCTCCACCGGCATTGCTTGCTTCTCCTGGCTGGACCAAAGGATCTATGATTTTTTCATTGTAAGAAATTACTTCAGCTTTCTGATAATTGTAGGTAATATCTTCTTTGCATGAATTCTGTGTATATGATCATTCCAAGGCACCATCATTACAGATTCTTCTTTCTACATTACAGATAGTATTTACGTCTGTTCTTTGTTCATAAGCTAAGACAAAATCTTTATGTTTAACTGTCTTTCCTCGTGGAGTTGTACAGTCTTTGAATGTCTGTTGGAGTCATGTCTGCTCTGGCTGTACTATTGTGCTGGATATTCCTAGTAATTGAGTAACGCTCTGTTGTATGGCATTTATGAGGTTTTCATATCCTTGTGTTTGTTGTGGTTGTACTGTTCATGTAATTATTGTGGTTTCCGTTGTGGTAGGCAATACTCCTGTGATGACTAACTGTCCGGTGTAGAGCTGTCAGGTATATGTCGAAAGATTTGATCAGGGGATTTCAGAAGATGAGTTTATTGTGGTTTCTGCAGTATTTGTTGTTGTTCCAGTGGAAGTATCATTAAATAGGTAGTCCCGTTGATTATCGGCTGCACCATGGAATCCTTGAAGTTGCTGGGAATTTCGTACGAATTGCACTTCAGCGAGTATGGGTGTTTTCTTTATTGGGAAAAGGATGATAGCCGTGCCAACAAGCAAAAAAAGTATGGTAAGCATCTTTGGATATCGAACAATCGTCTTTTTGTGGGTGTGAGTCTTTTTCATGTGAGGGATAAAGTGATAAAAGCTCCCTATGGTCGCGATAAAGTGATAAATTGTTAGATTTTAGATTCTAGCAACTATATCAAGTATACTCAAAAAAAAAATCCTGTCAAATCTCGAAATGCAAGATTGGTCTGGTTTTTAGAGAATGAAAAGATTTGATATCGGGCATTTGAAAATTGGAGAATCCTTTGTGAAGGAAGATAGTAATATAGAAAAAACCCCGCAATTTCTGCGAGGCTTCTTCCCGTAATAAAATAGTTATTTTACTATTTCTCAGTTACTCTCTGCATCATCAGCATCACTCGACCTCTCAATTCTTTCTGATTTGGATTATCTATCTTCGTCATAATTCCTGCTACTTTCAACGCAGCCAAATGTTTCTGATAATAAGGAGTTCATCAGTTATTTTCATTTCCTCGAAGTAGTCTGGAAAGAATCGTTCCAAACTGACCTCTATCGACTGTTTGGTTAGGATCAAAGGTTTTCTTGAGCGTCACGCCATCGCTTTCATATCACATCAATCATAATCTACATGCTGCCATTGCATAATATTGCGCTTCTTTGCTTAATGCTGTCATATCAGTAAATGCACAAGCGGCTCCTGTAGAAACATCTTTACCTAAGACATTGATCGCGAAATTACTTATCATTTTTGCCATATCTTTTCTGATGAGCGTTCATTCGATATTCGCTTTTTGTATCGTTGGCATCGTCGTGATAGCATATCCATATGCTCGGAGGTATGCGTTATTCAATTCGGTAGAATAAGGGGAATCAGTGATATCTCCGATTGGCAGATTGCCTGATCCGGTGACCGTAAGCTTTTGTGCAATAGTTTCTACAAATGTACATTTACCGCAAAGTTTATCATAATAACTATCAGAACAATCTCTGTCAGCTGGACAGACATCTTTGGTAAGTGATCCTCCTCAGCCTAATTGTGTGTTGGTTGTTTCTTCCTCAGAAATCTTAAAATATGAGAAATGATCGGTTGTTATCTCTATAAGGTGATCATTGATTTTGACTGCGGCAATATCTTCCCACGTTATGCCATCACGAGATATTTTTACTGTAAAATCATCAGGAATCGCATCTTCTATATATATCCTGATATGAATGGGAGTTGAAAAGCTGAGTGTGGTACCTGTACAGGAAGATCAAATTTTAAATGCTTTGATGGTATCGGGAAATTGGTCACTCATATCTTGAGGTGCCAACAAGGCATTTGATAAACAAGATAATCCTGTCTGTTCTATCGTAGTGTTTGCAGGCAAAAGTGCTTCTATATTATCTCAATGGATGATGATATCATGATCTGGAGTCGTTATGATTCATGTTTCCTCTAAATTGATTTGATCGGTAACTATGGTAGTATCTTGTGATATGTCAGTAAATAATGATGTATTGCCTTCTATCGTTATAGCTCAGGAATCATAGGTAAATGAGAGCGCATTATTCAATCGCATATTATCTTTTCGTAGTTCGTTTGAAGAGAATATATTGAGATCGCTGGTGAATCAGTTAGCAGCAAGTCCGCTAGAGACACTTCAGGTTATTATGATATTTCCACTATCTCATGCCTGGAGCGTACCCATATCAAAAATATATATGTTTTTTCATCATGTTCAGCAATTTGGAAGAGATGTTATATCCACACCAAGTTCCCAAAATAAAGATTGCCGATCGATATTGTCATCAGAATATTCCATCAAATAATCTATGAAAAATTTTCCCACTTCAGATGCATCTCATTGATAATCCAAGATATACTCTAAAAATTCATATAAATTATCAAATCCCAAGAATCCGAAATTTTCGTGTATAGAAGTATTCAGAAGGTCTAAATATATTCATGTGGTATCATAAAGATCGTCAAAACAAGGATCTCAAAATCCTCCATATGTTTTTTCTATTTCTCAGGTGCTAAATTCTTGATTCGCTACGATATCCATACCATCTAGCATATCGTAATATATGATGCCAGAATCAATAGCTTTGGGTGAATTATTCGCATATCATAGATCAAGTACAAAGAAATCTCATCAAATAGAATCGATTACTCATGATAAAGAAAGATCGGCAACAATATATTGCGTTCTCCAGCCATCGCCGTCATCGAAATGATCATCCAGATATCCCAAGAGATCACTATCACTGATATCCGTATTGAAATAATTATAATCCATGCTTCATCGCTCTATATTTTCCAATCATTCTAGACATGAGGGGATATCTCCTATAAAATCATTATATCTTATCGAAAGGTAATTAAGCTCCGTAAGAGCACAGAGATCACTCAAAGATCCAGAAAGCCTATTATTGTTTACATACAGCTCTTGAAGTCCAGAAAGATCAGAAATTTCTATTGGCAATCCTGTTAGTTGATTGTATCACACATCAAGATATGTTAAATGTGTCAGATTGTCTATTTGTGCAGGAAGTGAAGTCAATTCGTTATTATTTAGGGACAGTGACTGAAGACCTCAAATATTTCCTATTTCTGAAGGGATCGCTCAAACAAGTCCTTGATTATCAAGATTAATTCCAACGATATGTCACGGTATTCCGTCATATTCACAAGAGATACCATATCGACTACATACAGAAACTCATGTATCGAGCCGATATTCATTATTATTCCAATGCGCTCCATCGGTTGCATTATACAATGTGATAAGACTATTGCGTTCTGTTTCGTTATCTTCAAAAGAGCAATATGTATTTCTGTGTGATTGCCATGAAGTGCCTTGAGAGCGATCATTTATGAAGGCAATAAGGCCTGTACTCATAAGAGAAGTATCAAAACAGTTGTAGGATAATGATATATAATAAATACCTGACATCTGAGATGGGGTATTTTCTGAAAGTGTGGTTAATAAGTTAGAATCCATATATAAATATTCTAAGTCAGTCAAATCAGATCGTTCATCAGGAATCGAAGCAATCTCGTTATTACTCAGATTGAGTGTATTAAGCTGGGTTAAATGAGAAATCCCGGTAGAAATTTCTGTCAAATTGTTTCAATTTGCATATAAAAATTCTAAATTAGTCAGATTAAATACCTCATCAGGAAGTGAATCTATGTTGTTGTTGCTGATATTAAGATAATTGAGATTGACTAGGTGAGAAATTCCGGTAGAAATTTCTGTTAGATTATTTCAATATACATTCAAATATTCCAAATCAGTTACATCGAATAATTCTTCAGGAAGTGAATTAAGCTCATTATTGTATAGGTAGAGGTAGGTGAGTGATGTGAGATTGGCACATAGTTCATCAGGCAATGTGGCAATATTGTTATTGCTTAGATTGAGCGTATAGAGATGAGAGAGTGTATCAAATGTTCATGTCTCAATGGTGGATATATGAGAACTTGATAGATAAAGGTAATGTAAATTGTAGAGTTCAGAAAAACCATCGCTTGAAAGGCTTGTAATTTGATTGTAGCTAAGATTGAGATAATATAATCCACTTAAATGACTAATGGGTTCAGGCAATGATGTTAATGCATTATAATAAAGATATAAATATTCCAAATTATTAAGAGCACCAAAAGATTCCGGCAATGAAGTTAATTCATTGTAAGAAAGCGATACATATCTTAGGTTGCTGAGATTTCCAAAAGATTCGTTTACTCATGTCAACATATTATCAGAAAGATCCAGATATTCCAAGCTGCTGAGATTGCTTATTTGGTCAGGCAAAAAAGATACTCTGTTGTATCAGAGATCAAGTTCTGTCAGGTTGACAAGGTTTCCTATCTCTGCTGGAATTGATTCTAATCTATCTCCGTATACGTATAAACTTTCTAATCCGGTAAGTGTCCGTATTTCTTCCGGTAATGAATCCAGATAGTTATATGATGCGTCAAATTCTACTAAATTGGTAAGATTTCCTATTCCTGCGGGGATTGATTCTAATCCATTTTCATATACATATAAATTTTCTAATCCGGTAAGTGTCCATATTTCTGCTGGCAAGGAAGTAAGCTGGTTTTCTCATACATCAAGTCCTATTAAGTTGGTGAGATTCCCTATTTCTGCAGGTATGGACGATAAGCCATTTCCATATAGATATAAGTTTTCTAGTCTGACAAGTGTCCATAAATTTTCCGGTAATGAACTCAGATTATTATATCATAGAACAAGTTCTCTTAGATTGGTAAGATTTCCTATTCCTGTAGAGATGGATGATAATCTATTGTCATAGAGGGATAGATTTTGCAATGATGTGAGTCCTCGTAATTCTGTTAGAGATCATGTTAATTGATTGTATCATAGATTAAGTCCTGTCAAGTTGGTGAGATTTCCTATTCCTGTTGGTAGGGATACCAATCCATTGTCATAAAGAGAGAGGCTTTTCAATCAGGTGAGCGTTCGTAACTCTGTTAGAGATCAATTCAATTGGTTGTATCATAGGTTCAGTTCTGCCAAATTGGTAAGATTTTCTATCCCTGTAGGAAGGGACTGTAATTCATTGCCATAAAGAGAGAGAGTTTGCAATCAGGTGAGCGTTCGTAATTCTTCTGGCAAAGAATCGAATTCATTGTATCATATATCAAGTTCCCTTAGATTTATAAGATTCCCTATTTCTGCAGGAAGGGACTGTAATTGATTTCCAAAAAGAACCATTATCTTTAAGTTGGTGAGATCACCTATTCCTGTTCATAATCATGGTATGTTATTATAATACAGGTAAAGATTTTCCAAATAGTTCAAATTACCTATTTCTGACGGAAGTGTTCATGACAGATTATTGGAATAAAAATAGAGTTGTTGGACATGATTGTCTATACAAGATACTCCATACCGATCACATACTGTTTCTGGTGTGGGATCATCATAACCAAGTCGATTTGTTCCGGAATCTCGATCAGCTCCATTTGTAGTATTGTAGAAAGCTACCAGAGCATTACATTCTCACGTAGAGACATCAGTCACCATAGCACAATCAAAAGCTAGGGTATTTATCCTAGTATCAGGAGTTTTTGTTTTGTGATTTTTTTGGGAATTACTGGCAAATGGAATTACATGATTATTGGCGAATGGGATAGTCGACGTGATGCTATGTATATTATTTATATTTTTTTTTGAAGCGGTATTGCGTGTATCATTCATATTTTTTTCTGATAGATTTCCAAAATCAATCTTATTCTGATCACCCAAAGAAGTGATTTTATTTATGATGCCAGTTCTTTCTGTCTCATCATTCCATCATTGACGGATAGCTGTACAGGTGTCATTGCTCCATGCACAAACTCATTCACTCAGTGCAATACATTGTTCAGATCCCGCTGGTGTCAATTGTTCACAACTTGGTTGTCCATTAAGATCGTTTGCAGATGCGTATTGTAAAAGAACGATTGATCATGTGCCCACAATCAAAAATGTTAGAATACGTTTTAGCGATTTTTTTAACATTTTATTTTTTATTAAAAGATAAATATTATTTATATTATATATAAAATTATATATTTGTCAAATTTTTGTAATTGCAAATATGTAGGTGTAGTATGATTATGGAATAGAGGACTATTATATAATAATTCCTGATCAAATGCATTCTTCATCTAGATAAGCTACAGCGACTTGTCCTGGGGTAATGGATCGTTGAGGGTCATCAAAAATGATTGTAGCGAGTTTCGAGTTGTGAGTTATGAGCAGTTGTGCTTTTTGTGGGATTTGTCTGTATCTTATCTTAGCGGTAATTTCCAGTGGAGTTGCATATTCTTCTCCTATCCGATGCCGATCAGTTATGTTTACTTCTTTCTTGTTGAGTGTCTCTTCGTCTCTGGAGCCAACTTGGACGATATTTTTTTTGACATCAATACTGGTTACATAACGATCTGGTGGTAAATTAAGTCCATGTCTTTGTCCTAAAGTGAAAAACCGTGCGCCGTCATGAGTTCAGATTTTCCTCCCATCCATATCTATAATGTTTCATGTTTTCTTGGGTAGTTTCTGTTCTAAAAACTTCTTGATGGGGATGTTTCCAACGAAACACAATCACTGACTGTCTTTGCGGTCAGCATTAGGTAACTGTATTTTTTTTGCTAACGCTCTTACCTCCGGCTTGGTTAATCATCCAAGAGGGAATACTGATTTGGATAATTGAAACTGATCTAATCATGCAAGAAAATAGGATTGATCTTTGTTATGATCCAATCATCTTAATAGTTTCCATTTTTCCACTTTTCCCCTTACAGGACTTCCTTCGGTCGCACTTTTCCATGTTTCAATCTTTGCGTAGTGTCCTGTAGCGATATAATCAAATCACATTTCTAATGCTTTGTGGAGAAAAACGTCGAACTTGATCAACGTGTTGCACAAGATATCAGGATTGGGGGTGATTCATTTTTTATAGCCATCATATATATAGGTAATAATTTTTTCATTGTATTCTTTCTGGAGATCAAAAGACAAAATCTCTATTCACAAAAACTTTGCAACCTTGATTGCTTCTTGGGCATCTTCATAAGTGGTGCAATTTCCGCTGGGTGCAATATAATTTTTCATAAATCCAGCAGTGACATCATATCATTGCTGTTTCAAGAGATATGCAGCGACTGCAGAATCAACTCATCAGGATAGACCTACTAATACTTTTTTCATTGCTATTGATGGGGGATAAATTTTACTACATTGTGTATTTCGCCTAACGGGGCTGTATATTTTGCCCTGGCAGGCTGTGTATTTGGCTGACGCCGTGTATTAGACCTTCGGTCGTATATTCATCCTTCGGATGTTATTTTTTTCACTTTATGTAATTGATGAAATTATTCAATTTTACTCCAAGAGTAGTAAGTGTCTTTTCTATCTTGATAAAATCTTCTTTGGTGATTGTTTTTCTTTCATAGAGCAATTTCACCCGATATTTAGATTCAAAGAGAGATCATCTGGCATTATAGTAGAATCTGACCGAATCCATGTAATGAAATCTTCAGAATCATTCCGAAATGTTTGCTCCAATGCTGTCAATTGATCTCATAAATTGGTCTCAAGTAATCTTTTTGATAGAATAATCCCATTTCTGGTATAATCCTCGGCAAATATTTGATAAATCCATACTTAACTTATATATTTCTAAATCTTCGATCTTTTTACTTTCCATTTCCAATATATACGAAGTAAATAACCATGAATATACGCAAGCGTTAGCGAGCTAATAACTATTACCACAATAATAATGATTGGCCTTATTTTTTCAATTTAAATATATGAAAAACGCATCATCCGGAGACAATGCGTTCTTTTTTTTTGTTTTTTTGTAAAAAAAAGACTATTTCTTTTTCTTAACAACTTTCTTAGCCTTTTTTACAACTTTCTTAACAACCTTCTTTGCAACTTTTTTTGCAACCTTCTTAGCTTTTTTCTTAGCAACCATTTGTGTGTTATATACAAGATATAAAAAGCCAGGTGTTTCCTGCTATTCTGGTGAATAGAGGATATACAATATTTACCTCGCAGTTTTTTTATACTCAACGTATAGCGAAAATCAAATCAATCAGACTTTATATATATTTTTTATTATTTTGAAATTGTAGTTCTAACCTAGTGTTTCATTATGTGATAATAAAATGGAGTTTACATCTTTCATTAAGTGTATAACTTATGTTTCGATATTTTTTTTATGATGGGATTTCTTGATTTTCCTCTGAAAAATATGTGAAGAGTTCTGTTAGGTAAAAACTGGTTTTTTCCTGTATGTCTTCGATGGAATTTTGATCTATGACTTCTCCTGTATTTTCTTTGCAGAGATTTTCTGATATATGCATTTTCTTTCGATAAGGGATAAATTTTTTTCAGATCTTTTGTGTTATTTGTGTATTAAGATTATATTCAGAAATTTATATTTGTCAAATGTTTGATTTTATGGCTTGGAGACTAATAAAAATCATGACCATTTTTTTCGTTCTTTTTTATCATGATGCATGTGTGATGAATGCAATCGATGTTGTTTTTTTGGCAAAAAGAAATCGCTGCATCATTTTCACTTCATGGCTGCATCCGTACATGAAGGATTTTTAGTTTTTTTACTTCTGGAAGTATTGCTTCGGTCACTTTAGGTGGAACTACGAAAATCGCGACATCTATCTTTCCTGGAAAGTTTGTCAGTGTAGGATATGTTTCTTGTCATAAAATTTTTTCTTCATTGGGATTGATGGGAATGGTATGATATCCATTTTCCAGTAAGTCGAGAAATACCTTATAGCCATATTTATTTTCATCGTTAGATGCTCAGATGACGGCGTAAGTGAGATTGGGATCGATTATGATAATTTAGAGAAAATAAATGATGTTTATCGTCATTCCCGCGGAGGCGGGAATCCAAAGCCATAGATTCCGGCCTGCATGCCTTCGGTATGTAAACCTACCGGTAGGCAAGCTGCAACACTTAATGCCGGAATGCCATATGTATAAGAAAGGAACTATTTTTTTCAAAACAAAAAAACTAGGCGAAGAAAGCTGCCTAGAATTACATGTAGTAACAGAAATACTGTCACACGCTCATCATTAATTTTTTGTCTTGTTTCTGTGGATGTTTTTTCGCCGCTTTTAATGTTCTATTGATGATCAATGTTTCGAACATGTTTTGGAATGGCATGATTAATGTCTTGATTAATGCCTTGATTACGTTCTCAATAATTTTCATAATTTTTTATGGTTTTTGTTTTTGAGTTGAACTTTTAAAGATTTGCGCAATAAATGCAAGGGAAAATGAAGTGAAATTGAGGATGGACTATGAAATCCTTTATTACGTCGTTGGTGATGTTATATTTCCTTTTTTGTCTTTCTTTTTCATTTCTTCGATCCGATCGTGTATATCAGGCAATAGTTTTACATTTGCTTTTTTGAATATGCTCGATAATGATTTTCCTCACTTATAAGTTTTTATTATTGTGATGAATTCTTCATCTGAGAGTGATGGCATCGGTTCTCATGAATCTATATGCTGTTTGTATCATTGGTTCTGAAGCATTTCTCTTAGCGCTCATTCAAGCTTACGGGTCTGATGGTATGATATGTCCTTTATCTGTGATTTTATGTTTTCTACCGCTTTTTCTCTATATCCATCGAGATTGTATATCGGAGGAAAATTATAGAGTGATAATTGCTTTTCTTGTTCGTACATCTCTTTATCAAGCACATCCTTCTCTACCTGTTCAAATATTCATCGTGCGTTGTAGTCCGATGCTATGATATTTCTTTCTTCCTGATCCATGGCAGTGTATATCTGTCTCAATAACATCCTTCCTTCTATTCATATGATGTCTCGATATTCTTCTGCATCGAGGTTCCGTAATCTTTCACAGTAATTTTTAAATTCGTGGCTTTCTGTTATTGAATAGATGCCTTCAAAGAGCTTCGTTATCTTTGCATCCGGCTGTCGGCGCCAGTCTCCTTTCTTTTCCTGATTGTTTAATGCTTTTTCCAGCTGAGCTACCAGATCGTCTATGACGTGTTGTTTCCGATCCTGAATTGGTAAGGATTCACGTTTTTGTACCTCTTCAGGAGAATTTTTATCTACTCGGAAGTAGAATGAGATTGCGGAAATTTTCTCAAGGATCTCTCTTGAGGTCTTTGCTATACTTTCGATCTTATCTTTCATCAGCCCATCTCTGCGTTCTTTTTTGTTGTCATATCTTCAGGTTTCGATTTCCAGAAACATCTGATTATTGTTTTTATAGATTTTCCGTATATGATCAAAAAGACCTATCTTGTCCGTATGGTTTCTGATGAGATCGTTTTTCACTTTCTTTTCCGTATTACAATTTGTAATGAGTTCTGTAGCCATGATGCTTGTAAACATCTCCTGGAGGCTTCTCTTGTCCGCTATATAACTCATATGATCCATTTTCTTGAATAATTTGAGGATGTCGTCCCTTATCTGGTTCTGTATCCATGCACTCTCTTCTCCTGTCTTGATGTCATGTATCTGTTTTTCCAGATTTTCCCAGTTGGATTTGTGAGAAAGCGTATGGTTCGCTTTATTCCTTTCTTCCTCCGCTTTGTAATATTTTTTTCCCAGTTCTTCCAATTGGTTTATATGAATAAGTGCTGATACGATGAATCTTTCAAATATCGGAGTCACTTCTGCAATGAATGTTTCCGGTTTGTTTGACATGGTTTCCTCAAAAGCCCTTTTGAGCTTATAAGTATCCCAATCAGCATATTTTTCCAGGTAATTGAAATATGTGTTCCAAAATTTATTATTTTTCCCTTCATCCTTAAGCGTTTTTTTCTCATCATTGATCTGCTTTTGTATGTCTTCCATATCTTTTATCGCTTGCGTTTTTTTCTCTGTCCGTTCTTTGTGTTCCTGTTCCAGCTTAGCTAACCTTTTTTGAAGATATATATGGATCGTACCTTCTCATCATGTCTGATGGTGAGTAGCTGATTTCAAGCAGCTCTTGATATATTCTCTGTAGGTTTCTATGATTTTATGGGCTTGCGAAAAATTCCCTTTGGCGAATTCATCCATAGGGAGATGTTCCTGGAAGTAATACTTCAGATTGGTATTGTGATATGGATTTTCTGAATCTCAATAATACATCTTCACTTTATATGTAAATATATGTCAATACTATAATTTATTTAAATCAAAAAACAAGAGATTTATAACCCCTCCAGACCTCCGCTATATTTAAAGTTTTTTTGCTTTTATCTTTCGCTTTGCCTGCCTACCGGACAGGCAGGCTCAATCGCTTTAGTTCTTGATATTCTTGGATTGTCTTTTACCTGCCGGCGGCTTACTTTTTGCCTTGATGCAAAAAAATCAAGTCGACATCAAATAGTCTCAAGATCGGTTAGTACCTTTGAGTCGTTCATCTCTTGTCCACGCCTGATACCTATGTACTCAGATTGTGATGTCGACGTTTTAAGTTCTTTTAAACTCAAATAGGTATCGCATGGAATGACAACTTTTTCACTTTTCAATATTTCAATATTTCAATCTTTCAATCTTTACACTTTCTTATACCACTTCCAAAAATCTGCATTCGATCTTCCTTACTGCGAATTTGGGATTATGAAATTTGACGATGGCCAGATTATTTCGTATTTCCAAGACGTATCCCGTGCCGAATAGTTTATGTCTTACCGTATCTCATGGATTTACGTTGTAACTTTCCTCTCTGCCATTATCTCCTCCGAGGTCGTATTTTTTTACTAATTCTAATGGTATCTCATCCAGAAATCTGCTGGGAGGATTATTTTTGGTTTGTCACCACGTCATTCTCGAGTGTGCGTACGACAGGAACAGGACGTCTTTTGCTCTCGTGACGGCGACATACATCAGTCTCCTTTCTTCTTCCAAAAGTTTAGGTTCCATCATGGCGTTGGAAAGCGGGAACATATGATCTTCCAATCCTGCGACAAAGACGATAGGGAATTCCAATCCTTTGCTGGAATGGACGGTCATCAATTTTACCGCATCAATTTCTCCCGCTTCATTTTCGGAAATATCTGCCAATAATGCCACTTCCTCCATAAATTGCCTTAATAATTCTGCACCATTTATTTTATTCTCGTTACTCGTTACTCATCACTCGTCACTCGACTTGGTAAAGTCGTATTTTTCTGCCATGTTAATTAACTGTCCGATATTCTCATATTTTTCATCGGCCATGGTTTCACTTCATTCTTCTTTGATGAGATAGTCTCTATATTTTATTTTTTTGATGAGTTGTTCTATGACTTTGCTTGGCGTATTCTGAGGAAGCGATTGTTTGATGCTGTCTACGACGGAAAGGAAATCCTTTATTCCGTTTTTGGCTAGCGGAGTGATTTTTATATCAAAGGTATCATTCTGAGTCTGATGCAAAACTTCTGTAAGCGTGATCCCTGACATAATTGCATGTTCTTCCAAGGTTTCCAACGTCGTTTTGCCGACTTTCCTATTTGGGATGTTTAAAATTCTCTTCAATGAAATATTATCGTTGGGATTGTTGAAATATTTGATATATGCCGTGATGTCTTTTATTTCTTTTCTTTCAAAAAATTTGAATGCTCCGAAAATTTTGTAAGGAATTCCTTCTTGGAGAAACAATTGTTCAAAGGGTGAAGATTGAGCATTAGTCCTATATAAAATAGCTATGGATCATCGCGTCTTGATTTTATTTTCGTCTTTGAGCTTTTTGATCAGATCAACGATATTCGCTGCTTCATCCATTTCGCTACCATGAGAAAAAATCGTAATCTTTTCATCACCTTCTCTGTGTGGAACAATTTCTTTTTTGTATTGATGTACATTGTTTTTGATGATATGATTGCCGGCATTCACGATGTGTGGTTTGGAGCGGTAATTTATCTGAAGCTTGAACATCTGGATATCGGGCCGGTATTGTTTTACGTTGAGAAAATTTTCCATAAGCGCTCATCTTCGTCCATAGATACTCTGGAAATCATCTCCGATCATCGTAATGTTGGAATTTTTTCCTGATAACATTTTCATCAACTCAAACTGGATTCGGTTCGTGTCTTGCGCTTCATCCACGAGAATGTAGTCAAATTTATTTTGTCGTTTGGTCAGCGTCTCTTTATCTTTTTTAAACAGCAGGTAGGGGAGGAGTAACAGATCGTCAAAGTCCAGTGCATTTGCTTTCTCTAAGTTTTTCTGATATTGTTCGTAAATTTGTCCCATATGCTGATCATGATCGCTTTTGCTATTGCTGATATACATTTTTGGTTCTATGCCATTATTTTTCTGGGTAGAGATGAAATTTTTTACTTCATTCACTTTATATACATCTTGGAGATTCATCCTTTTGAGGACGTCTTTGATGGTCGATTGCGATTCGCTGGTATCAAAAATGCTGAAATTTTTATTGTATTTCATCCCGAGCTTATCGATATCTTCCTTCAGGATCTTGAGGAATATACTGTGGAAAGTTCAAATTCGCTTCAATGAAGTAGAAGGTAGAAGGTTGGGGGTAGAAACGGTCTTGGTCTGTTCCATACTATTCAAAAAGTCATTTAATGTATCTTCACTGGTATTTGTTTTCTTATCTTCAATTTCTTTTTTTTCTTCACCCTCCATTTTTCCATCTTTCAATGTTTCAATCTCCAAAATTTCTTTAGAAATTTTGGTAAGTCTTTCTCTCATCTCATTCGCTGCTTTATTGGTGAACGTGACAGCCAAAATTCTTTGGACATGAATGTGTTTGCCTCGGATCAGGTAGGCAATTTTGTAGGTCAGCACCCTTGTCTTTCCGCTTCCTGCGCCAGCGATTATCAATGCAGAAGTCTGGGTATGTAAGGCGGCTTTGGTCTGTTCCTCGTTGAGCTGGGTTCAAATGTATGCTTTGATGTCCATTTTTGTTTTCCCGATTATTTGATTAAAAAATTACAAACTAAAGATTCTTGGTTAGAAAAAAGAATTGCTTGTGAAGTGAGCTGTACTAATATGGCTTAATTTTCATTGATTATTTTATCTATTTTTTCTTGTAATTCTTTTTTATTGGGTAAGTAAAGTTGATATTTCGAAACAAAAAGTTGGTTTGTAATGCCACCAAGAGCATATTCTACTAACGTGTTCTCCTTGTCTGCTGATAGAATTATTCAAATCGGTTCATTATCTCAGGCAATCATTTCCTCTTTTTTAAAATAATTCAAATACATGTTCATCTGTCCTATATCTGTATGGTGAAGCTTATTAACTTTCAAATCAATCAGTACAAAACATTTTAATATCCTATGGTAGAAAACAAGGTCAACATAGAAATGCGTATTATTTAAAGTTATCCTGTATTGTCTGCCGATAAATGCGAAACATTTGCCGAGTTCCAGTAGAAAGTGTTCCATATTGTCGATAATTTTTTGTTCTAGGTCAGATTCAGAATATTTATTATTTTCTCCGACTCCCAGAAGTTCAAATACATATGGATCTTTTATTATGTCATGAGATTTTACAAAAATATTCCCCCTGTTCGCAAGTTTTAAAATTCATTTCTTATCTTTTGATAATGCCAGTCTTTGATATAATGCAGAGGCTCTCTGCCTTTTGAGTTCTCTTAGACTTCGTTTCTCATGCAAACACTGTTTTTCATAAAATGACCTCTCCAAGTCATCTTCTATACTCAAAAGCTCAACATAATGACTCCGGCTCAATTGGTCAGACAGTGTCTGACTTTTTTGATATCTCATATAAAGGAGTCTGATATATATAAGGTTTGTTCTACTAAATCCTTTCCCATATTTACTCTTCAGATCTCTTGAAAGTTTATCAAAGAGTTTTGTTCCATATTCCGCTTTCTCTTTTCATCATTGATCATATTCTACTATATGTTTACCTATTTCTCGATACGTCTTTACCAAAATTGTGTTTATTTGCTGGTAAGCAAATTTTCTTGCATCTTTGAGTAAATTGCCAATAGTTGAGATGAGAGTTGAATAATTGGCTGATTTTGTCTTTAGCATGGATATGGAAAAAATGAATAAACCTATTTATGCCGTAATTTTATTGAAAAGATCACTGGATTCAATTTAAATATTTCTTTATTTCTCCATGTTTGTGGTTGACTTATTTCATCTTTTCTCTATACATTAAATGTTTATTTCTTTTGTGAAGATGATGGAAGATGGTATTCAAACACATGTAAATATTCCTAAAGTGTTGAAAAATATGCAGGAATATCTAGGTAATCCTCAGACGATCAAGGCGCTTTATGATGCACTCAAAGCCATGCCGCCGGAGGAATTTTATGATTTACATGAGAATGAACTATGGGAAGTATATCATATGTATATGGAGTTGGGTAATATATTTGATCTAAAGACAAATAATGATCATATGAGATATGAAATCAGCAAAATGATACGTCTTAAGGAGAATGTCGGACGTGTGGGTGCGGATTTATTGCATGCATTGCAATCATATCCTACAGAGAATTGTTTTGCTCAAAGCGAAAACGAAAAGCAAATCGTTTATGAACAACAAATAAAAAAAATATTTGAGAATATCATCCAGTATCTTGCTGAGAATAAAAAAAGGATCACTATCGATGGTGTTGATTATCTAAAAAGAAATGTCATTGAAAGATTGCAATTGGTGAAAAAGATAGAAGATGATTCTCTGGCGAAATCCATTACGTATCTTCTTAAAAATCATGTTTTTACAGGTTCAGAGAACGTAGATAAAGCATTGCAACACCTTATGGAAATCCATGGGGAAGATATTTCTCGTCCTCTCTTGTGATGAAAGAATATTCCCCAAGATTATACATGGGATTCTCTGCTTTTTATGCAATATGGCTTTGGACAGATAAACATTGATGAGGTATTAAGTGGTCTGAAACTAATTGGCGCAAGAAATAATGCAGCAATTCAAGACTTATTGAAAGATTTCATTCCTCTGTATAGTTGGTTGCATGCAATTTTGCAAAAAACTAATGAAGAGAGTATAAAAGATGATCAGCTTGTCGTGGTCCAGAATCCTTGAGAGGAACTTAAAATAAATACTGAGAAAAAAATAGATATTAAAGCCATCGCCGATTATTCTTATCAGAATGATTGTCTCAAAAT
The DNA here is from genome assembly GCA_041679065.1 of Candidatus Absconditabacterales bacterium. GTDB lineage: Bacteria > Patescibacteriota > Gracilibacteria > Absconditabacterales > Absconditicoccaceae > CAJBLF01. Next base: position 616 of record JBBABI010000019.1, on the reverse strand, counting down.
AGTATTGAAAACAGATAAATCTCTTTTAGAACAGAAGCTTTTACCATTGAAAAAAATCTGCGATCTGAGTAAGATGGATATTTTTATAAAAAAAATTCCCGGATAAAATCTCACGGGAATTTATAAAGAATGAACCTATTAAATTATTTTTCCAAGATAATCGATGCGATATCAGGAAATATTTGTGTGTAGTCACCGAAGATCTGAATGCCGAATGCATCTATAGGAAGTTTGTCCCAAGTGATTTTCTCTTTCCATCCCGCACCGGAGTATGATCCGAAGCTCATGGGTGAGGAGTGGATTTCCGTGAATGATGCCCATGGACGGACGAGTTTGTCTTTCACTTCCATCGTTTCCGCATGCATGTAGTCATGTTTTATGTGCGGTACTACGCATATGGGGAAATCACCTGCGATTCCTCCGCCCATCTGCAAGAAGGCGATAGGCGATTTTTTGCTATTGTTCATATACCACTCAGCCAGATGGTGCATTTAAGCAAAGCCGTTTTTGATGATGTTCATGCTGATGGGCTTTTCAAGTTTGTACTTGGAGAGCAATGTATGATTACCATCATAACAGGCATGATTGAAAATTATCCCCATGGTGCTATCTTCGG
>JBBABI010000018.1:0-18947 GCA_041679065.1 Candidatus Absconditabacterales bacterium | reverse complement strand
TGTGCTTTTGGCCTAAATAAATAATGCCCTTATCAGGAAGCAGACCTGCCTTCACGAGGTACGCGAACAAGGTCAGTTTATTCGTTTCGAAAATCTGTATCTTATTTTCTTGGAACATATTGAGGGTATTGAGCATCAAGGTGCCTACCCTGAGATTGGTGAATCCTCCCGGTCCATTGATGAGAAAAATCTCGGTAAAGGGAGAGGTCTTTTGCCGATCGATAAGCACAGGTCATAGAACATCTTCAATCCCGTTACGATCGAGAACTTTTTCATGAGTTCAATCAGCGAGATAGATCTTATCGCTCGAAATATTCATTAACAACATAATATGCAAATTTAGAGGTAAATTATTTTGTCGCTCCCGTGCTAAGGCTTGGAAGAGGGAGCCCACAATGCCAATATGGATTCCGGAATGACGATTCTTTTCAAGATAATACCATCTATACACATTTTTTGAAAAGATGCAAGACGATAGTAGCCAGAATATGACGTTTATTTGGTGAAATCAACCACTGCGAATATACTTGTATGTATTAATCTTTTTATCAAATTCCACCCTCAATGGCTTTCATCAATAAGATATGTTTCCGGAAACGATCTAAATTCCATAGGAGAATTCTCTGATTCTTGGTCATTTTCGGGCTTTCTGGAATCGTCATTCAAGGCAATGTCTGAGGTGTAGAAGAGACATATGCACAAACAACAACAGTCCAAGGCGATACTATCAATACCGCATCCACCAGCAGTACAGATCAGATGGGCCTGATAGATATTTTTGATCTTATCCTCAAAGTGATCTACGTTCTTCTGTGGCCATTACTTGTCATCGCAGGATGGGCATTGGACAATACGTTGGTGTATGGATCATTCTTCCATATGGATGCTCCGCTCTGGAAATTCTGGAATATGATGAAAAACTTTGCAAACTTCGCACTCTGATTCATTGTACTTTTCTCGATACTGAAAAATCTTTTCCCTGGAAAAGAGGATAAGGAAACATCACCTTTTTCTATCATCAAAAAAACATTGATTGCTGGAGTACTGATACAAGCAAGCTGGTTTCTGATGGCAGCATTGATCGACGTCTCTACGGTAGCTACGTATGCTGTAGGAGGACTTCCTCTCACGATCATGCAAAATACCGACCTTGGCAGCAAAAAAATTCTTGCTGTGCATAGCGAATTAGATATGAGCAAATTCAAAAATATCACTGCACAAGACAATGGTGATTATTTCAAAGTGCGATATGAGACAGCTAATAAAGACTGAAAACAGATATTACTTTCGGATTGTAAAACTCAAAGCGGATATGTGATAGGAAGGAGAGATGGTGATGTGAAATTCAGAAATGCGGGTGTTTTCTCTTCCATAAGCTGATCAACGCTCAATGCTTGTGTACTTATGGGTAGTCAGGTATACTTATTCAACGAGTTTACCAATCCAAATCCTGATTTATTCGGTGATAATAATGCCAGTAATGCTGATTATCAAAATTATCTTAACTCCACTTTAGAACCTGGAGCTTTTCAACCGGATTGGAAATGATTTGAAGCTTGTGGATTTATAGTAAGAATCAATGGACAATCTGAATGATTAGGAACTTGTGCCACATCTATTACTGATTACAATATAAGTTGCATCAATGCATATTCTTCATCTTATAATAGTACAGAACCATGCTTAACTGCACCACCAGATCAAGATCTCAACAAACTCTGACTTTCGTGATGAACCAATCGATTCCAGAATAATACTAATGCTATCACGCTTTCTTCACTTATAGATAAGTCTAAATGATTTGTAGGACCATTGGTCACGATGTATTCCTCTATGCTCAACTTCGCGCAGATGTCTGATGTCCAACCTAACAGTGCTGGTAGAGTCACTTGAGAAATACTGATCAAAGCTGCTTTTGCTATCATGCTCTTTTTCCCTTTGATTGCGCTGGCGGTAGTGCTTATCATCAGAATAGGATATCTCTGGATGATCATAGTAGCATCGCCATTTCTTATATTGAAAGAGAGTTTTAAGGGTTCTCTGAAACGACTATGAAAGATTGGAGAAGATTTAAATCTCGCAAGTATTGTATCGCTGGCTTTCGCACCGGTGATCACAGTATTTGCTTTGAGCATATCGCTGATCTTTATGACGACACTGATCAAAAGCTACTCGCCATCCAATGATGGAACAACTATAAGTTCTGCATTTTCTTCAAAGAATGATGGCCTAGAACAAATCAAACCGACAAATGGCGGCGATCAAGCATATAGAGTTGCAGGAATAACCGATATAGAATTCCAAAATCTTACCCGATGATGAACATTGGATCGATTTTCATGGCTCATCGTCAACTTTGTCGCGGTAGGATTTGTATGGGTATTATTATTCGCTGCCATCAATGCATCTAAATTGACTGCGAAAGCTACTAAACCGATACAATCATTTGGACAGAATTTCTTTACTACGTTGCCTATCGTACCTTTACCATGATGATGAAGAGTATGAATAGCTCCTGCAATCAAAGAAGCATGGGAAGTTCCTCAGACAGCAATACAAACAAAAATCAATACACAGCAATTGGAAGCTGCATCAAGATTTTCATGAACAAAACCGGAAGAAGGTATTATTAATACTACAACAGCAACTATAACTGCAACACAAGCTGAAGAAATTGTAAAAGGAGGAACTGGCACCACCTGAAAACTTACTACTCCAGAAATTTATACTAACACATCTAATGTTCCCCTCATTAGCACAGCAATTGATAAATTTTATAAAGATAATTCAACAAAACATGATGCGGAAGTTAAAGATGCAGCAACATATTTTGGAAAAGAATTTGAGAAACAAGTCAAAGAAGGTAGCATATATACTTCTCCTACTGATATCGTAGATAGACTTAATATTGATAACAACATAATAAGAAAATATGCTGAAAGTAAGGGTGATCGAACAATTACGACAACTACAAAACCAGCAAAAACATATACTATAAAATATGGTGCAGAAGGGAAAACCACAGTGACAGAGACAACTCCATGAACGAAACCTGAAACAGATAAAAAATAATTACACTTTACACTCATAAACTATTTTATATGCACAATCCACAGATTAGCACAAAAAAAAGACGATGGAGAATGCCTGCGCGAAAAGCAGTCAGCATCCTTTTGTGTATAGTCTGTTTATTTATTCCTCATGTTTTTGCAGAAACTAATGGTTCTTGACTCCTAACATTCCAGGATGGATTAAAAACGCTTTTGTCTATTTTATCACGATGATGGATAATTCTGGCAACGTTAGCAGGTAAACTAATGACCAATGATCGAGTATATGGTGCTGCATTGCATATGGATATCTATCTTTGGAAGCTCCGAAATATCATGAAAAACTTCGCAAACTTTGCGTTAGTCGGTATTGTCCTCTGGTCTATTATCAAAAGTATTATAGGGAAAGATCCTATCAAACCAGCAGACATCATAAAAAAGACCTTGATAGCAGGGATTTTGATCCAAGCAAGTCGGTTTCTCGTCTGAGCATTGGTAGATCTCTCTACGGTCGCCGTCTCTGCTGTCGCATCTTTTCCAGCGACATTTATCCAATGAAATACTGTATTAGATGGCCAGATTCAGGCAGCGCAAGAGAAGATGAAAGCAACAACTCCTTTAGTGGACTTGTCTCAAGGTACTATCACTTCGATAACGAATCAAGATACTACGCCAGTTTCTTCTACTGATGCATTAGCCTCTATTCTGCCGAATTCCAATTCTGTCAGTGGGCCATTGATATATATGGGCATGAGTGTTTTTGGATTTTATAAGTATTTAGATGTAGGCACTGATACTTCTACCACCATCAAAGATCTGACAATCAACTTTTCGCTCAAAACCATTGTACTGGTTTTTTATACTATAGGACTTCTTTTGCTTTTTGTCGCCAATCTGATAAGGGTGGTTTTTCTCTGGTTCTTTATCATCGCAGCGCCATTTATTGTTTTGCTATCGATTTTTAAATCATGATGAGATGGGAAATCCGAAGGGATAAGCAAATATCTCAGTTTCTCATCGCTGATGGATATGATCTTCAAACCGGTAATCTATATTGCCGTCCTCTCAATGATTCTGATTTTCATTACCAGTATCCAAAACATCATGTCATGAAATCCCCCATCGCTCAATGGTGTGAGTATGACAAGTGACAATACTTCGTCAACACTCTCTATCCAGGATGTCAGCAGCGTAAAAATTGATGATACCATATTTTCTGATATCGGCACTACCGCTAAAAATACATTTGCCGATTTGATCGTTTTTTTCTTAGCTATTTTCCTTACTTGGCAATTGGTTAAATTATCTGTCAAATGATCGTGACCAATAGAGAAAGTCACTAGTCAACTTACCTGATGAATGGAGAAATTTGCTTCTAGTATTCCTCTTGTCGGTGGATTTAGTGCTGCAGCATTGGGACCAAAATGAGCACTTACCTGAGTCAAGAAAAAGATGCTAGAACCACTTGGAATAAATGCTTACACAGGAAAATTCCAAGGAGCCACTGATGAATATACAAAAAAACTAGAAAAATTTTGGGGTATGCAACAATCATGGAAAGAAGAAGATTATAAAAGATTACGTAAGACTACAAGACCGGATGGTCTAAATTTCTTTGATGAAGCTAGACAAATAGCAGAAGAGAAAAATTGAATTACTTTATGAGATCCAGAAATCAAGAAGATTTTGACAACATGGCTAGAAAAAAGACACGCTATTACATATGATACACAAACTTCTTCACTTTATAATGAACAAACCAAATTTGATACATTTTTCGGTAAAGAACCGAATGAAGATACTGGTATTGCCAAGAAAAATCGCTGGATATTGCATAATCTATTATGAGGCGATGACAATGATAATGCTGTAAATAAGCGACCTAGCCCAGAAAATCCACCAACCTATAATCAACTTATGCAGAATATCTACCATAGAAAGCCTACCTAATATTTTCTTGAATCGGCCTCAGAGAACTTTATACTGCAAGATGGCTTTTTTATCCCTAATTTTTTTATGATGAAAAAATATGTTCTACTTATTACTGTCATGACCATCTTCCTATGAGGAATTACCTTGGCATATACGCCAAGCATTGCGGAAGTCAATCAAGCGCAGACATTGAAGAATCAGCTCACGTTGATTACGAGCGGGGACAATGAAGACAAATGGGATTACTATCAGCAGATCAATACACTGAAAGAACAATTTTCTTCTGATGAAAAACTCAGTTATCTTCTCAATGAGATGTGAAATTCTCTTCTTCTGCCACTCTATAACGACAAAGAGACAGTTAAAGCTGCGAACAAACAATTCAAACAAGATTTCCTTTCTGGATATCTTTCTGGGATCAGTGTAGTTATTCCCGATAAGGAAAATTGTATTGGACGATATAATATGCTGGATCTCATCAGCTTTGCAAATAATTTCCCGACTGCGCTGACGATAGCGACACGATACAGGGAAAGCTCTTGTGGCTATTATCTGCCTGCCAACGGCGATGGACCTTTCCAGATTATCAGTAAAGATTATGGCACCGGCCAAATTACTGATAGTATCTTTTATCAGACCGTACAGGACTTCATAGATTTTTCCCAAGCTAAATGGACACAGTATAAATCTAAACTCTGAATCTCTCTCACGTACACCTGATGGGATCGGACAGGATTAGTTAATCACGCAGGATTATATAATGGTGGAGTTATTTCATGAAATATCGTTCTTCCGAATAATCCGAAGTATGTGTACGACGGCTATGGTGATGCTTATTCTGGAGCTATCAGATATGGATTAGTTCCTAAATTTTTGAAAGTGCTACAATGGGAGCTTTGAAATTAACAAGTGGAAACATGGAAAGATGGAAAAATGGAAAAGTGTAAAAAAAACTCCATCATATTTCCATCACTGCCCGCCTTGGGTTGGTTTCCACCTTTCAATCTTTCAATTTATGAGCGAATTTTAATTCTTTTTTACACTGATGAATTTAGGGAAATATCGTCACTATAAATGATCCATCTGCGAAGTTATCGGCATAGCCAAGCATAGTGAAACCATGGAAGATATGGTCGTCTATAAGCATTACGATTCCGTGAAAGGCGAGAAAGAAATGTCATTGCGAGTCAGACCATTGAAGATGTTTCAGGAGAACGTTGTAGTTGATGGGAAAAAAGTTGCGAGGTTTACGTATATAGAATAACATCGTCATTGCGAACCGAACGAAGACGCAATTATAAATTTTTAATTTGTAGGTGAAGAATTATTTATGTTTACCTTATGAGCATTTGCGATTATTTTGAATGAGAAACAAGAAGTGCTTCTGTGTCACAGAAGAGATTATGATGTATGGAATTTACCCTGATGAGGAGTAGAAATATGAGAAACACCGCGAGATGCAGTCATCCGTGAAGTCAAAGAAGAAACCACATTACACGTAAAGATCAAAGAGCTTCTCGGAATTTATGGCAAAGCAGAAAAAGATGAAATTGTCTTTCAATTTATTTGCGAGGTTATTGGTGGAAATATCACGTTAACTGACGAAGCCGATAAAATAAAATTTTTTGATCATCTTCATCTTCCAGTACATACATCACCCAAACAAGCAGAAAGAATAGACGATTACTTCTCAAATAATCAAAGACCTATTCTGAAAAAACAATCAGGGAAGTGAACAATTGAACTCATCAAAGAAGGGAAATTATAATGCAGAACACAATTCTAATTTTTAATTTTCAATTCCAAAAAGAATATGCCGAAGAAATCATCAAATCCTCATCTTGAATCTTGAATCATGAATCCTGCATCATGCATCATTTTCCAATGAATCAAAACCCATAATCTCAAAAATATTGATCTGGAACTTCCCAAAAATCAGATGATCACGATCACAGGGGTTTCTGGTAGTGGAAAATCATCGCTCGCTTTTGATACGATATATAAAGAGGGACAATTCAGATATATTGAATCACTCAGCAGCTATCTGAGACAATTTTTTAATCTCTGAGAAAGGCCGGAAATAGATTACTGCAGTGGCCTCTCCCCTGCTATCGCAATTGAACAGAATAAAAGGATTTGAAATTCCAGAAGTTCCGTTTGAACGCTGACAGAAATAGATGATTACTTGAGATTATTATTTGCGAAGCTTGGCGATAGCTATTGTTACAACTGTGGGAAAATAATCAAACCCCAGACCATCGAGCAGATCATGAAAGAGATTGAGGATCATTATATAGAGCAGAAAATCTATCTCCTGCAGGAATCAGGAATTCTGGAGACCAAAGAAGACCTCATGGATTTCGTCAAAAAAAATAGGAATAAAGTGGAGAAAGGGAAGGGATTTACACGCTACTTATTAGTAGCAGGTGATGCGTGACGTGTGACGAGTAACGAGAAGAAATCAGTAACGAGTGAAGAGTGACGTGTAACGATTAATGAGAAAAAATCAAAAAACTCGACACCCGAAACTACTAACTCGTCACTGTCTTTGGAACCGATAGAATACTTTTACCTGGAGACTCCCAACGTCCCAAAGGAATATTTTCCGCTCAACATCTATGGAATCTATGATCGTGTGACGGTGGAAGAACAGAAAATCGGAAGACTGAAAGAAGACATCATAAAGATTCTTGGAGAATCGAAAAAGTTTTGAATATATATCACTGAAGTGTCTAGTGACGTGTGACGCGTGATGAGAAGGAAAAAAAAGCTATTAGACTCGTCACTCGAAACTCGTGACTCGTTACTTGCGAATTTCTCCGGAATTCGCCGATTTACCGATAAGATGTATTGTCCTGATTGCAACGTCACCTATCCTGAATTCACCCCACAACATTTTTCGCCAAATAGGCAGGAATGAGCATGTACGACCTGTCATGGTATCGGCGAGATCTTACAAGTGGATTTCGATAAGATCCTTGATCCTATCAGCCCCTATATGAAAGCTATTGTACCGCGAAGAGATTCAAACTTAGGACAATCGTTGCTTATGAAGCTCGCACAGAAATATAGCATCGATCATGATAAGATTTGGAAAGATTTGCCGGAATGGTTTCAGCATGTGGTGCTTTTTGGAGATGAAGAATTGATCAGAGTAAATTATGGCGGTAAATATGTGAGCATGTATTACAAAGGCATCGAAGAGATCATCAAGGATCAATATGCTAAGGGGCTTCTGACAGTAGATTTCCAGGTGATGCTTGATATGAGAACCTGTCCGGAATGCAATGGCGCGAAATTGAAAAAAGAGAGTTTAAACGTTTTCTTAAAGATACAAGATAAGAAGAAAAAGAGTCATGCATCATGAATCATACATCATGAATCCAAATCCAATATTGCTGATTTGCAAAAAATGCCGCTCAATGAGTTAATCAGTTTCGTGGATTTGTATGAGAGTACAACGAATAAAGATAGAACTTTGGTCGAAAGAATCCTACATCCGCTCATCGACAGAGCTAAGACAATTCAAGATCTATGATTGTGATATCTCAGCCTCCATAGATGAATGGATACACTATCTTGATGAGAGATTCAGAGATTGAGGTTAGCGAAACAACTGGGAAATAAATTGACGTGAATTATCTATGTCCTGGATGAACCGACAATTTGACTGGATGAAAGAGAGATCAAAAGAGCAATTCAAGCGATAAAAAAACTGAAAGAGATGGGGAATACCATCATCGTCGTAGAGCATAATGAAGAATTCATCAAAGCATCTGACCGGATCGTAGAGATATGACCTGGTGCTGGAGATTTCGGCGGCAAATTGATATTCAATGGTCCGTATAGCGAATTTTTGAAATCGGATTGTCTGACCGCGCAATATATTCTGTGAAAGAAAAAAGTGCATATCGATTTCGCTCACAGACCGATGAATAAATATATTAGCATCAGGAAAGCAGCGAAATACAATCTGCAGAATATCGATGTGAAAATCAGACTATGAACATTCACTATCATCACCTGACCTTCCGGAGCTGGGAAAACCACATTGATGTATACGACGCTCTTTAGATTTCTGCAGGAAAAACAGAAATTTGTACAGAGCTACATCAGGTTGCAGTTACTGAAAAAATGATGGACTCGACAGGACATTTTGGCTGCACCCGTCATGCAAAAAGAAGAATATACGCATTATCAGAATCTCGCCTTACAGGAATTCAATAAGGATTTAGCAGTAGATACCATCCAATGACATGAAGAAGTCAAAAACGTCATCTATGTAGACCAGACGAGCATAGGCAAAACTCCTAGATCCTGTCCAGCTACCTTTATCTGAACGTTTGATCATATCAGACAGCTGTTTGCAGGTACAAGTGAAAGTAAATATCTATGATTTTCTGCGAGCTATTTTAGCTTCAATTCCAAAAAATGAGCTTGTCCTGCCTGCGATGGGTATGGATATAAGAAAATAGAATTACAATTTTTGCCCGATACGTACATCCCTTGTGATCTGTGTCATGGCAAGAGATACAAGCCGGAAATCCTGGGAATCAAGCGAAGAGGCAAAAGCATTACGGAAATTTTGGAGATGTATGTAGATGATGCGCTAGAGCTTTTCCATGAAATTGATCATATCCGTGAAGAATTGGAGCTAATGGTAAACATCGGACTTGGCTATCTGAGGATGGGACAACCTGCGCATACGCTTTCGGGCGGGGAAAGTCAAAGATTAAAGCTGGTTAAACATCTGCTGAAGTCATACAAAGGACATACCATGTACTTTCTGGATGAACCCACGGTCGGACTCCATTTTGAGGATATAGAAAAATTATTGAAAGTGCTCAGAGAATTTCTGAATAAAGGAGATACGATCTTGATGATCGAACATGATAAGAATATCCTGCAATTCGCTGATGATATTATCAGGTTAGAAGGCTGAAGAATAGTGAAATAATTTTTTTTCTGGAATCACCCCCTCCCCCTCTTTACCCACCTTCGTGGACAAGCCAAAGAGGGGAGCCCAACATTGAAACATTGAGAGCCTCCTTTGCTAAAGGAGGTGTCCGCCTAGGCGGACGGAGGATTAAACTTACTCACTAAAAAAAATCTCGCCGGATTAGGGACAAGATCTTTATTATTAAAATAATTATCTTACTCTTTTTCGGTTACTCTCTGCATCATCAGCATCACTCGTCCTCTTAATTCTTTCTGATTTGGTGTATCTATCTTGGTCATAATTCCTGATTTCTTTAATGCAGCTAAATGCTGCTGATGATAAGGAGTTCCACCATTATTTTCATTTCCTCGAAGTAATCTGGAAAGAATTGTTCCAAACTGAGCTCTATCGACTGTTTGATTAGGATCAAAGGTTTTCCTGAGCGTCACGCCATCACTTTCATATCACATCAATCATAATCTACATGCTGCCATCGCATAATATTGTGCTTCTTTAGATAGAGAAAACATATCAGAGAAAATACAGCTTGCTCCTGTAGAAACATCTTTGCCCAAGACATTGAGTGCGAAATTGCTTATCATCTTCGCCATATCTTTTCTAATAAGCGTTCATTCGATATTCGCTTTTTGTATCGTTGGCATGGTCGTGATATCGTATCCATATGCTCGGAGATATGCATTATTTAGCTCAGTAGAATAGGGTGAATTAGTTATATCTCCGATTAACACATTGCCTGATCCAGTAACAGTAAGCTTTTGTGCAACTGTTTCTATCAGTGAACAAGGTCCGCAAAGATTATCATAATAACTATCAGAGCAATCTCTTTCAGCTGGACATTGATCCTTTATCAGTCCTCATCAATTAGAACCTCATACACCAGGTGTTGTTTTATCAATTCGATCAACAGTAGCTAAAGCTTCGCCAGTATTACCTGCAAGATCCTGGAAGGTAAAAAGGAATGTTCCATTTCATGTAAAGGTATATGTACTAGTATTCAATCCTGTCAATTCCTCAGAGAATCCTGTCAAAGTAGCTACGACATCTTGATCGGTTATTCATGTGGTAGAATAGATAACATTAGCAGTGGGCGCTTCGGTATCTACACCTATGTAAGTGATACTATCATTTATACTTACATCACCTGTACCATCACCATCAATATCAAATTCTGCATACACGGTTTTAACTTCATAGCCAGTAGAAAGTATCCATCCTGTGTTTGTAGTATATCATTCCCAATCACTTCGTGTTATTGCGTCATTAGAAAATCTCATTTGTGCTACGGGTGGTGTGGTAGATATAGTAAGGACTACGGAATCTCCTGTAGTAGAAGCATCATTATCATTGATAACAAAAGATCACGTCAAGGAACCAGATCAAACAGTGATTGCAAAATCATTGAAGTGATCAGTAGTAAATGATACATAAGGATCTCAATCATAATCAACAACAAAAGTTGTAGCCTGAGGATACCACGTCACTCCATTATCTTCTGAATAATACACCCGTATGAGATCTCAGATGGTTTGACTTGGGACAGGAACTGATAAAGTCGCTACTCATCACGTAAGTCTGAGTAATTCTGGGCTACTACCGACTTTAAAGGCGACAACCACTTCTTCATCATTTATACTGTTTATAGATTTAGTAATAGGGACTGATATGATACCATCATAATTGGTAATAGTATCAGATTCCTTAAATTGTGTATCTGCTGGTAGAGAGAGTTTGATATCTTGATTCTTTAGACGTAACGAGAGTGGTATATTACCATCAGTTTCATTAAGGGAAATGGCTGTGGATCAGACAAGATCTCCATCTTCTTGAATATATCATTTATCAGTAAACTCACTGACTACAATGTCTGTATCTGTAGAATTTGGAAGAATGACGAAATCTCTATCTCCATACAGCGATGTTAGATATCATGCTGGTATTCAGTCATAGGTAATAAAATTTCCCCCGACAAATATTTTACCACCACTTTGAATGGCGAAAACTCAAACGCCACCACCACCAAATCAAGCTCCGATATCGAAAGAAGTATCTCTGGTTCCATCAGCATTAAGGCGGATGATATAGTTTGCCGCCACTCAATTATATGATGTAAATCATCCACCAGCCATTATTTTCCCATTACTTTGTAATGATAAAGTGACGCTTTGATCAAATCAATCTCAGATATCAAAAGAAGAATCGATAGTTCCACCAGAATTGAGACGGATAATATGATTTGCCGTTGTTCACTTATATGTAGTAAAATTTCCACCGACCAAAATTTTACCATCATTTTGTATTGCTAAACTATGGATAACAGAACCCATCCAGCCACCGCCACCAAATCAAACTCAGATATCAAAAGAATCATCAATAGTGCCATCAGTATTGAGACGAGCTATGTAATTTGTTGTTGTTCAACTATAGGTAGTAAAATTACCACCCACTATGATTTTTCCATCGTCTTGTATTGCCAAAGTATTGACCGTAGCACCTCCAAAACCACCACCATTAAATCAAGCTCAGATATCAAAAGAATCATCAATAGTGCCATCAGTATTGAGACGGATAATATTATTTACCGTTAGTCAGCTATAAGTAGCGAAACTTCCACCTACTATGATTTTGCCATCATCTTGTATTGCTAGAGTAATAATAGTAGTACCCCACATACCACCACCATCAGCGAAATCTCCGAGACTGAAAGAATTATCTTTGGTTCCATCAGTATTGAGACGGATAAGGTGATTTGCAGCAACTCAGTCATAGGTAGTAAATTTTCCACCAGCCAGGACTCTTCCATCGTCTTGTAATGCTAAAGCATAGACAGTAGAATTTCATCTACCACCACCAAATCAAGCTCCGATAATAAATCCCGTATCTTGAGTTCCATCAGCATTGAGACGGGCAATATAATTTGCTGGTATTCCCCCATATGTTACGAAACTTCCCCCGACCAGAATTTTACCATCATTTTGAATGGCTAGAGCAGAAATACCACTATTAAATCAAACTCAGATATCGAAAGAATTATCTCTAGTCCCATCAGCATTGAGGCGGGTAATATAATTTGCTGCTGCTCAACTATAGGTAGTAAACTGTCAACCGACCAAAATTTTACCATCATCTTGTATTGTTAGAGCATAGATATAACTATTAAATCAAACTCAGACATCGAATGAATCATCAATAGTGCCATCAGCATTGAGACATATAATATAATTCACTGTTGTTCAACTATAGGTAGTAAAATTACCCCCGACCAAAACCTTGCCATCATCTTGCACTGCTAAAGTCCGGACAGGGATATCAAATCAAGCTCAGATATCAAAAGTGGAATCAATGATTCCGCCAGAATCGAGACGGATAATATGATTTGCTGTTGCTCAACTATAGCTACTAAAATTGCCCCCGACCAAAATTTTACCATCATCTTGTACTACCAGAGTATTGACTGTGGTATTACCCATACCAAAACCATCGGCAAATCAGACTCAGATATCGAAAGAGGAATCAATAATTCCGCCAGAATCGAGACGGATAATATGATTTGCTGTTGATCAGTTATATGATGTAAAAGTTCCACCGACTAAAATTTTTTCATCGTTTTGAAGTACTACAGTTCTAATTAAACTATTAAAATTAAATCAAACTCAGATATCGAAAGAATCATCTTTGGTCCCATCAGTATTGAGGCGGATAATCTTCATCGCTTCCGTTCAGCTATAGGTAGTAAAATATCCCCCGACCAAAATTTTCCCATCATCCTGTACCGCGAAAGTTCGGACAGCACTATCAAATCAAGCTCCGATATCGAAAGAAGTATCTCTGGTCCCATCAGCATTGAGACGGACAATATAATTTGCTGCTACTCAGCTATAAGTAGTAAATTCTCCCCCGACCAAAATCTTTCCATTGCTTTGCACAGCTAGCGTATAGACGCTATATCCATTAAATCAAACTCAGATATCGAAAGAAAAATCTTTGGTTCCATCAGCATTAAGACGAATGATATGATTTGCTACTACTCATTTATAGGCAGTAAATTCTCCACCTACTATGATTTTGCCATCTCTTTGTGTCGTTATGGTTCTAACAGGACCATTAAACCCTAATGGTAATTTGGTATCAAAACTAGGATCCATACTTGCTGGATTGGCAAATGCTTGAGCACATAATAAGATGCCCATTATTGTCATGATGAACATAAGAGATTTGAAAAAAGCTTTTTTCATTTTTGTATCGTAAAGAATAAAAAGGTATATAAAATTTTTTATATATAAATTAATTATACTCACTTTTTTTTATTTGTCAAATTTTTTGAGGGACTTTTTTGAGGGATTTTAGAATATTTTTTTCGGATGAAAAAAGATTCCAGAAGATTTTTTTACATTGATAAATTTCTGTAAATAACTACATAATATGTTATTGGAGAATTTATATTATAAACTACGTATTTCTATGTACATCCCTTCTTATGAACTTCTCAAGAAATATGCTGATGTCCTAGTCAAGTTTGCCCTCCGATGAGGTCAGTGAGCCAAAGCCTGAGAAACGATTTTCGTTCAGATCCCTGAATGCGCTAAACCATTTTATCTCCCTTTGCAGAAAGCAATCTTGGAAATCGGCGCTCATCCTATCATGGAATATCTGCCCGATGGCGTCAGCAAACATTTTTTCGATCATGCAAACGATGATCAGATTGTCTTTTATCCGAGCCATTTCCTCCATGGAAAAGTAGAGCAAATGACCCACGTGATCTCGGTGATCGCTGAAGCCGATAAACACGAACTCAGAGAGGTGGATCCCAAAAAACTTGCAGCCAGAATTTCTTCCCGTAAAGAATACAAAGAGAGACGTGTAAAAAAAGAGATGGACGGAAAAATGACACGAACCTTAGGTTTGTATGGCACTCAGGCAATGGCCGATGAAGCGCATATGTCACTGGAAGAATATTGGAATGAAATCATCCAAGCATGTTATCTGGACAAAGAAGATCCTATCGCTGAATGGAAAAAAACAGTAGCGAATATAGAAGAGATCAAAAACAAACTCAATGCACTTTCTATAGAATATGTTCACGTGACCTGACCGGATGTTGATCTTAAGGTAAAAATCTGATTAAACAGACAACGGTTAGGCTGAGGATGACGTAACATTCCCTCATTTGAGATTTTCACGTCTCCAGATCGGAGAGGAACGAATGGACGGATCCGCTTCAATCAGCCGCCCTACCATTTCGGCCAGATGATCAATGGCATCTATCTGAGATTTGAAAACGGGATCATCGTTGACTATGATGCGAAAGAAAATAAAGAGCTGCTCAAAGAAATGATTAGTATCCCCAATGCAAATAAGGTCGGGGAATTTTCGTTAACAGATGGTAGATTTTCTCATATTACTAAATTTATGGGAGAGACCTTATATGATGAGAATATGTGAGGTCCTGAGTGAAATACCCATATCGCCATAGGCAGTGCATACAACGAAACATATACGGGTGATGCAAGCAAATTAACAGAAAAAGAAATAGAAGCTGTCTGATTCAATCAAAGTGCTGAACATACCGACATCATTTCTACTGCTCCGAGAACGGTCACCGCAACCTTGACGGATGGCTCAGAGAAAATTATTTACCAGAAGGGAAAGTTCACTTTATAGTGACGAGTGACGTGTAACGAGTCACGAGTGAGTTCACTTGAAAATTCATCATCATTCAATATAAAATGAATCGTCGTTGCGAGGAGCTACTTGGCGACCAAGTAATCTTAATAATCAGAATAATAAGATTGCCACGTCCGCCTAGGCGGACTCGCAAAGACGCGATTAGATTGCCACACTTCTCCGCCTAGGCGGATCGTTTCGCAAAGACACATTAAAACACTTCAACATTTTATCACTTCATCATTTTATCACTCATGGCAAGCAGAACAAATAAACAGGGAATAGCGAAGAAAAAAGCTCAACAGCAAAGACAGGCTACCAGAGTCAGGGGGAGTAAGAAATTCGATTATCCCAAAAGGAAATTAACGCTCGAAGAATCCAAAGAACTTGGCGTGGTAGGTGTCGTGAGAAATCCCAAGGGACATGAGTATCACCGATTCCTCAGAGGCAGGAAAATCTGTCGGGAAACCAGACTTAGGACAGATCCTGACGGGTATAGATATATCAAAACCCCTTCCGGAGGCTCTGAAACTGTTGCTGCACCATCTTCCGGATGGACAAGAAATAAACTCAGAAAAAATACAATGAATCATTAACAATGATTTTTATTGTCTTACTTCCAAACAAAATGAAAAAAAAATTATTGCTCTGATTGTTTTTTTCTATTGCTCTGCTAGCAGGTGTTTCGATGGCACATGCTGAAACACAGGAAGATATTGCGAACAAAGTTTTCAAAATTCAGGCATATAGCTACAACAAATTATTTGATATGTATTCGCTTGAGCAATATGGAAGTGCTGTGTTGATTGCCAAAAATATTTTGCTGACCAATGCACACGTGATCACTGATTATAACGGTGAATTGACGCTGCAGTATGAAGCATGTCAGACTGTCTCTGATCAAGACCCGCCTGTATGTTTCTCATCTTTGCAATTATTGAGTTATGATAAGGATGCTGATTTAGCGTTATTGCAAATTATGAATCCTACAGATGATATGCCAGATCCCGTGATCTTAGGTTCAGGGACATTAGCGGTAGGCGATGCTATCCATATTATCTGATATCCTGCAAATGGAGGAGAAACAATCACCACTACTCAGGGAACGATAGCATGATTCGAGAATGGGTATTATAAAACTGATGCAAATGTCGATGAAGGAAATTCATGAGGATGAGGATTTGATAGTGGGGATAATTTCGTAGGCATCCCGACATTCGTAGTCAATGGCATGACGACTTTAGGCTATCTTATCCCTATCAGCACAATTCAAGATTTCATCGCCTGAAAATCAGGTACGACATACAAAGTCAAGGCTTCTATCATATTTGATAAGTGGCTCAAAAAAATATATGCGCTCCAGAAAGCAGGAAAGATAGAGAATACGCTTTTTAGCACATCGGATTTAGATGGACTGGGATTGCAGGTAACTTCATTGATAGAGAAGCCCGCCAATAATTTATATGCATATGTCTTGGAGGATGAACATGGTAATCAGATACAGATCAATTCATTGATAGCTACAGATAGTGCTGCCATCAATAAATATGTAAATGATTCTATGAAGCAGTTTACCGATAGCGATTTTACAGTACAAAAAAAGGTAATAAAAATATGATCCATATCGCGGAACAAGATTCTTTTTGGTGATGATTCTACAGTAGGATATGATTATATCCAGACCAACGGGGCAAATAAGAGCTATCTAGAAATCTGTATCTTTGTAGACAAAGAGAATGCTGCAGATTTATCCGGATTGGTGCAATTCGTAGAAAGCATTGCGCTCAAAAGATCTATTCCTAAACCACAGGTATTGAATATTCCATCAATCAAATTATCCAGCAAATGGGGGGTCGGTATAGTCAAACGAATGAATGATGATGGATTAAGCGTTAATCTCTTCCCTGATGGCGAAAAATTTACGGTAAAAATAACCGCTTATCCCGCAGAAAAATCAGATACGCTGAAACAAGTTATCAAATCGATAATGAGTAATCTTACGTATTTAGGATTGGATGCTACCAAAGAAGCAGCTAAATATTCAAGTGTTTCTATCATCAGCGTCCTTGATGAAGATGAAAATGAAACACTTAATATCCTATGAATAAAGAACTATGGATGAAGCAATATATTTCTCAATTTCGCCATTCCCCTGAAATCAAGTTCAGCAAAGCAAGATGCCATCAATTTAGTGTACAGGATATTGGGATTAGAATAGTATCATCGTGCTGTACATAGTCATCAACCTGCGACAATATTAATTTAATCCATTCATTCTTTGTATGCAAGACGCCAATTCACAATTCAATCATAAAACCTGACTTTTTTCTGTCATCAAAAAAGATTTTTTTTCTATTCCTGTCTCTATCAGAATTATTTCGCTTTCCGTATTCTTATTCATCTTATGACGATGATTGGGAGGGGATACGTTCTTTTCAATCTACATCAAATCCATCGTACATAACGTATTTCGAGTTGCCATCATCGCTGCGCTCATGCCGTTAGTGAGAATGATCTTTTCTATAAGTATCGGAGAATTAGATGATCACTCCAATATCAGATCGATTATCTTTCTCGGCAAAGCAATGTATTTCATGACGAGTATATTATTTTTTCTTTCAGGTATTTTACATTCCCCCGTGTTGCTGGTGATCACGGTAATATTCAATGCGCTTGCTGGAGCGACACTTATGACAAGCTATCAGAGCCTTATCCGTCAATATGGAAAAAAAGAAAATGGCAGTACGGTATTTGGTCTGTATTTTTCCTGTTTCAATTTTGCCTACGTGATAGGTGCATTATTAGCTGCAATCCTCGTCCAATATATTACATTGCCATATCTCTACCTTTTTATCGGCCTGTTTGCATTGATCTCATTTTTTACAGATACCAAACTTCCTCATCTCAGCAAAAAGAAAATCAAAGCATTCCTCGGCAAGGAAAGTTTCCTGCATCAATACTTCCATGAGATATGTTCTTTCATCCCTATCAAGAAAGCGTTTGCTTCACTGAAAACTGCGAATAAAAAAATCTATCAAGCGCTTGGATTTGAATTCTTATTCAATGTGCTGAATTATATCGGATTTATTTTTATCCCTATCGTAGCGATCAAGGATAATCTTTCCCTGTCGCAGATCGCTGTCATTTTCGCTATTATGAGACTACCATATGTGATAGATTTCCTTACGGGTGAATTCGCTGATAAGTACAGCAAGAGAAGATTTATCCTGATTGTCCTATTATTCCTTTCATTCCTCTTTGCGCTCTTGTGATTTAAAGACAGCTTCGGTAGTATCCTCATCATTTCTTTTGGCATTGCTTTAGGGCTTTCTATGATCCGTCCG
>JBBABI010000017.1:15275-18985 GCA_041679065.1 Candidatus Absconditabacterales bacterium | reverse complement strand
GACTTACGGACATTTCATTTAGAGAATGACCAAAATACAAGATAGAAGGCGAAAGACATTATTTCTGACAACGATTTTTTGCTACAATAGACAAAGAGATTTCGGAATTCCAAATCCAAAAAGAAGAATTAGAAACCATTAAACGAATATCCAAAGCAGACCTACAAAAAGATATAGCAACTCATCCAGAGAACTATCTTACCAACATGAAAAAATATGTAGAAGAATTCTGTTAACTAAACTAGAATAGGCTTGACTTTATTAATAATATAAATATTTTATATGAAACAATAAAACAAAAATCAGATGAAAAAAAAGAAAAAAAAGAAAACAATTACAGAGCTTTCCTTTGATTTCCAGAAAGACAACACAAGATATTTAACGGTGCGTACCACGTATCTTTCCAAGTCATGGAATAAAGTGCTCAAAAAACTGGCAAAACTTCCAGGGATAAAAGGTTCAGGATATCACTTTGAGCTTGATACGATAGTCACCAAGGAAGGGTTCAGAAGGAAGCTCAAAGAACTCTAACCGTTAAACTTCCAAATAGCACATTTCAAAAGAAGGAAGGCGATATACACGAGCAATCCCGAACCATACGTATTAAGGTTCGAAGATTAAAGTATGTCCATCTGGACAACATATAAATAATTTGCTTGATACGCAGGCAAATTATTTTTTTTATAAAAAAACTTGCATCATGTATCTTGCATCAAACATTAATTTATAAAATACCCATATTTCTTAATGATTGCCTTAATTTTCTCCGCAAGCACCTCATCCAAGGTCTTAGCAAGCTTATAAAGCCTATTGATACTGGTATGATGCTTGTTTTTTTTCAAAATATTTGCTCGGATAGTGGTATCCAAAGATTTCCGCTGTTTTCTCAACACCTTTTTGACTAACTCATTGACGTACCCCTGCGAAACCATGGAGGGATTGTACAGACTTTCCAATATTGCCAATTCTAGACACGCCACAGGGAATTGGGCTTTATGGATAATGATTTTTTTGGTTAATTTAAAGAAAAATCAGAAAAGATTCCCTTTCTCCTTAGCTTTGGAATAGGTCTTGAAGACAATTTGCTTATCAAACATCAGTACTTCGGTAGATTGTTTGCTTTGATTGACAATCAAGAGTTCTTCTGGAGCATCAAACGAAGAAAGATTCAGCTCCAACGCCTTAACTCATCAGATATACCAGGATGAATTAAGAAAATCACGACAATGCTTTCTGACCAATGGCCAATAAAAGCGTTCAATAATGACTTCCTTAGTTACTTTTTCTTCCACATCTTTCACGAAGAAGATATTCTTTTTGATATTTTCCAGATATCATCTATTTTTGAGGTAATACACCATCTTATATACCTTTTGCAAAGTAGACGCATCATCTTGGATATTACTAAGTATATCGCCGATTTTTTTGATGTCAACCAATTTTCATTTCCATTTTATCAGTTTTTTGACCACAATGTCAAAATTCTTATTTTTCATATCCTAATTGATAACGATAAAATATCGTAAAAAAATCTAATGTTTTTTACCCAAAAATCAAGGGGATTTTTCCACAAAAATTTAGGTGACTTTTCTATTGCATTCATGCCACAGAAAAATATTATGCAAACCCACAAACATAAATCACAGACTAAAATACCTTTTATTACAACAAAACTCCGATCATGAATCAGTCAATCCTCCTCACACCAAGCGATATATCTCAAAAAACAGTTTGGCTAGAAAATATCAAAGCAACTTTCACCGAGCAAGAGGAGAATACCTATGATGTCACCCTAGAAATAAATTCCAATAAATTCCTGATCAGCATACAACATATTGCAGATGAAATCCAACAACTTGAAATCATAGCCGTCAAATGATTTATTGAGCTCAGCAACAAAATAATTTTAACGCTCAAAAAACTTATAGAACACCTACGATACAGAGCAGAGTAAGAAAAGTTGAAACATTGAAATGTGGAAACATGGAAGCAAAGTTTATCATTTTATCGTTCGCGACAGCGAACTTTTATCATTTCATCATACCACTTTATAAACCTTACGAAAAAAATGAGCGAAGAATATAGCCTATTAATCCAAGAATACGCTAAAAATCCTATTCAAAATTTTCCATTGAAATCATATACGGTCAAACAGCACGAAGGAAATTTCATCTGTGGAGATGACATCACCGTTTATCTCGTTATCGAAAAAAAAGAAATCAAGGACTATAGCTTCGATGGCAATTGTTCCACTATCACCAAAGCTGCAGCAAGCTTTTTAGCAGAATTCATCAAAGGGAAAAAGATAGAAGATATCCTTACTTGGACACATAAGACTATGCGAGATAAATGATTCCAAGCATCTCCCAGGAGAAAGAGGGCAGTAGTTATCGCCATCATGGCAGCCAGAAATGCAATCCACAATTACCTTAAAGATGGAAAGACAGATACCTTCGATGATCTTATAGAAGATTAGTAAATACGGTAAACACCGTAAATACTGTAAACACCGCACCTACGCTTTTACGCCATTTACGCATTTTACACTATTTACGCCCTTACACGATCCAGACAGCTATTGACATGTTTTTGACAAAATTGACAAAAAATTGTTAAAAAGTCAACTTAAATGGACATAATACACTTGAAAACCTTAAATATATGTATATATACTGAGACACTTTTGAAACAAAAAACTTTTATATAAGGCAATATCTCATGAAGATTATCAAGCATTTTGTCATTACCATCGTCATTAATGCGGTTATTCTTTATATTATAGCAAATTATGCCGACTTAGGATTTAAAGTGACTTCAGTATTAGACACCTCGAACTACAAAAATATCTTGATCATATTCTGAATACTGGGATGAATATTCTGGATAACGAATTCACTACTGAGAAGCATTCTTAAGACACTAACATTACCGGTCAAATACCTCACCTTGGGTATATCAGGACTTATCATCAATATCTTGCTCTTGTATGTCTTCGAACAAGGAGTGAATTATGCAGATATAGGCATTACGATAACATTATGAACATTATCACAAACATTCATCTTGTCATTGATCATTACGTTTGTCCACCTTTTAATCAAAAAAATACTATAGTTACCTGAACAAAAAAGCTTTATTCAATAAATAAACTATATAAAAATGAAAAAAAGAACCGTTATGTTCCTCTGGTTGGTAATCATTATGTTTATACTGATATTGATACCATACATCCAAAACGCAGGAAATGGACCATGATCAGCGACATGAGTATATTTCTTCATGGGATATAGTCAGTATGTTTCAAGTGTCTATCTCTATATTATCTCCATGGGAATGATAGAATGAGCACTAATAACAATATTCATACAATCATTGCTTAATGACATCAAAGAGCCTGAACCAACAAAATTTGATCTCAATAGCCAATAAATAAAAAAATAGAGAAAATACACCGGAAGGCTGTCATGCCTCATATGTTTTCTTATCGCCTGCGAATCGGTATTCCATTTTATCACTTCATCATTTTATCAATCATGAGCAAAACGTACAATGTAACAAGAGAAGTTGCAGCCAAAACATTGAATATCTCTACTAGGACTGTAGATAGGTATATCAAAAGCTGAAAACTTTCTTACAAAAAGATCGCTAATAAAGTAATTTTGGCTAAAGAAGAAATTTTATGATTACAGCAGGAATTCTCCACACTTCAT
>JBBABI010000017.1:0-15265 GCA_041679065.1 Candidatus Absconditabacterales bacterium | reverse complement strand
GAATTGAATTCTGAAATCGTAAGCCAAAATGGAAGTCCAACAACGGCACATGCATCCAACTCCAATGTAAGCACCAACAAATGATTGGAAGCTACCATTGACCAGAAGATAGATAAATTCTTCTTGATTTTCAAAGAAAAAGAAAAGATGATGGAAGAAAAAAATAAAGTCATCTTCATGCTTCAGCAAAGGGTATCAGAATTGGAAACCAAAATCAAGCACATGGTCGCATTGCCAGATTATACCAAAGAAAAACAGGAAGCTATCATAGAAAAACAGAAATTGGAGGATAAGATCAATCAATTAAGGGGTATGGTAAAAAATGAAAAAGTAAAAAACCTAGTCTTTATAGGACTTTCCCTACTCTTCATAGCAGTAGCAGCTTTCTTTATATTAAAAGGATAAGTAATTGTGTCTTTGCGAACTTGCCTACCGGCAGGTTTACATACCGAAGGCATGCAGGCCGATCCGCCACGGCGGAGAGGTGTGGCAATCTAATGATTCTACTTATTTGGATTGCTTCGTCGCCAAAGAGCTCCTCGCAATGACACTAAAAAAATATCTGATTAAATATCTCTTCAAATTCCTTCCTATGTGGCTCAAACTGCTTGTCAGTGAGCCAATTTTTGAAATCATAATGACAAAATACTACAGTAGATTCCAATCCCTTTTCCCTGAGATTAAGATAGGTCTCAATATCACCCCTTTTAAGGATAAAAACTTGTTCATCATACATGTTCTGAATATGTCAGAGTAACTCAGTATATTTTTGAGGAAAACGATCTCTGATCGTAAGGACCAATTTATTGTAGTGGCTTCCACGAGCAAATTTGGTCTTTTTTATTTTTGGGAAATACGATTTAGCTTGTTTGTAATAATATCACAACTCCTGTTGAGTAAGGAATCCGTAATCCACGATATTATCCCAGTCACCGACAAAATAGGACGTGATGCCAAATCTGGATAAGAATTTTTTCCAAATCTTATAGCTTCATTTCCCATTGATATTGATGATTTCATAATCAGTAATCTTATCTTTCCGATGGGGTAGTGTATGAAGATACCTCAAATAATAATCGAAGAAATATGCGTCAGTCTCTCATTCTACCATGATGATCTTATTCACAAAAAATATTTTGGACATATTTTCAAACTTAAGAAGATGGACTAAGGATGCTTCATCGCTGGATAAGGTTAGGAAAGGATTTCTGATCTGTGTAGCGCCTTTGATCTTAGCAAATCTATAGACATGAC
Source organism: Candidatus Absconditabacterales bacterium (assembly GCA_041679065.1). GTDB lineage: Bacteria > Patescibacteriota > Gracilibacteria > Absconditabacterales > Absconditicoccaceae > CAJBLF01. The sequence continues at coordinate 14,011 of JBBABI010000017.1, read as the reverse complement.
TGATGTTAGATTCATTGATAAACAGGGGAGAGTAGGTAGAGAGGATAAACTGCGTCCCGATATTTTCACTGATTTTCTCCATCATCCTGGAAAGACTCCTTTGCATCTGCGGATGGAAATGGATTTCCGGCTCATCAATGATAAGCATTCCTCATTTGAGATCATACCCATAGATAGTAAAGATGATCACCAACAAAGATTGTTCTCCATCACTCAGACTATGGAAATCAAGATTATTTCCGTACATATCATCGAAAGAGAATTCCAGGAGTCAGCTTTTGTATTTCACGACCAATATCTTATCGAAATATTTCTGGATAATAGCGGATAAGCTGGTGAAAAAATCAGACTGAGCAAGTTTTTTCTGGACCATCATAGAAGTCAGGATGCCTTTGGCAGAAGTCAGGATATGCCGGATTTTTTTCGCACAAAGATAATATCCAGCATACACAGAATATTTTTTATGTGTTTTTTCAAAAACCAATCCTTCCCATACTCCGGGAGATATCTTGGATGGTATATTCTCTAGGCTTCTCTCAAAACCAATAAAAGCGAACGTATTGTAAAGTGATTGCCAAGGCAGATCCTTGCTAAACATATTATAGAGATCAACACAAATCTGAATCAGTTCTACATGCATCAGATAATCCAAGACAAATGATTCAATCTGAGATAATTTCTTACGATCCACAGAAACGGTTTGATGAAAGATATCAAAGAAACAATGAAATGTCATAGTACTTTCATCGAGCACCAAATCATCTATGTTCATGGCAGGAAAAGCGAAATCTATCATACTATATTTCTTTATCAAAGCATTTATTTCATTGGTATGTTCACATAAAAAACGAAGATTATCATAATCATGTTCCGTCAGAGTGAAACGGACAATAGCTTCAGATGGTTTATCAAAAGATCCGAAATGCGGATACGTTTTCTCCAGTAATACAGGGCTTTCCGTAATGACTGACCTTAATTTCTTTGGATCATCACTATCAAAAAGCTGTTTGGAAACGACATAATCCTTCATGAAAACGACCTTCAACACCTTGATAATGACGTCCAAAAATTTGCTTTTTCAGGCGCCATTCGGCCCGATCAACACATTGACATTATTTTTTCAAGAATTATGAAAAGTCACTTCCTGAGCCAATTTCAGGTCAGAAAGATAAGGAAAACTAAATAAGTTCGAAATTTTAATTCCTGCTAACTGCATTAATTTGGTATTGAGAATAAAATCTCTGATATAAGTATATTCAAAAGCAGTTTTAAAGCAAATTTTAGTGGCACAGAGCAGAGGAGTCCTAACATTGAAAGATTGAAATATTGAAATATTGAAAAATTGAAAGATTGTGATGACTCCTCCACCATTTTCATTACTTTTTTAAAGATACTTTAGTCAAAAAAACATATATAACTGACTTTTATTCATGTATATTTGTCCGAAACGTCCTGCGAGAAAATAGATATTTTTGGCAGACAAAAGGCAATCTTTCAACCTTTCCACGTTTCAATTCTGCCATTTTTCTTCTTTAGGTGGCACTCTTGCCTACCGGCAGGCAGGTAGTTCAGCCAGGAACAAAAATAGATCAAATTAGCTCGATTTAACGAAATGCTAGGTACTAAGCGCATTCTAGAAGATTTTACCCCTTAGCGGAGGAGTTTGCCGCTCCAATTTATGCCAAATCAGAAAAATGAGACCTTCTGATAGATATATCGCCTATATGAAAGATCCTAAAAATACAAAGAAAAGCCGAAACATGAGCTCATAAGCAGAAAAACTGATTTCTCATCCAAATACCACCTACATTGCACAAGATATATTGTGGTAGGTAGAATATACCTCAAATAGCCTTAATTTTGCTTATAACCTTCACTTACCTTAATTTGATCCAAATTTCGCTCAATCCAGAATCACCTGAATAGATGTTTTGGTAAAAAATCCAGGGAAGTTATCCATTTCCCAGAAAATAGAGGATCACTCCTCTCCCCTGTTTGTGTTGTGCGGTTCCCCCGTAGAACTACGGGGTTCGTTCGGGTCTAAAGAAAAATATTTCGGGCGGGCAGATTCTTATTTTAATTTAACTTTTTTTAGTGTTTTTTCTTTTTACTATCAAGATCTGGATCTTGCCACTCATTGCCTAATAATGCCTTGAATTTTTTCTCGATTTCATCTTTTATTATTTGTGATTCTTTAGTAGTCTCTGTAAAGTTTTCATCTTCCAATACTCGTGCAAACGATATATCCCACAATGTTAGTACGTATTTATGCCAATTTTTAGCTATTTCTCTTAGTTTTTTTTTATCGTCAGAAAATCTTTCCTTTAACCTAAAATAATTACTTTCCATTGTATCAAAAACATGTTTTCCGTATATATTATTCATAAAACTACCATTTTTTTTCGCATAATCAACTTTTTTCTCAATATCTTCAATACTTGGATATAGAGCGTTATAGCCTTTATAACCAAGATAAATTATAATACCAACGATAATTATCCATCATAAAGTTTCCATTTTGAAAATTAAGAAAATAAATCAATTAGAATACAAATATGTCCTATATATACTGCAAAACCAAGATATTTCAAGCTTATCTTAGTGTGAAAAAAGGTTGAAAGCAAGCAGATAAATCATATACATGTTTCATGTCATATATAAAATCAGAAGTAAACAGAGCCTGAGATATACTCAGAAAGGCTGACAGTAAGTCAGTAGCTTTTTCTGATGCCATAAAAACATATTCTCATTTTCGTCAAAACTTTTGATATGTCCTTAATACTTTTCAAGCCACATTAAGAAAAAAGTTAAAGAATTTGAAAATACAAAATTTTATAGTATCTCAAAGGTTAAAACGTGTAGAATCTGTAGTAATAAAGTTAAAAAGAAAGCCTATGGATCTTTGTAGAATGCAAGATATATGATGATTACGTGTTGTGGTTAATTCATTGAAAGATGTATATAAAATAACTCAGACATATATAGATTGAAAACTATCACATAAGTTTTGTTGAATCGATGATTATATTAAAGATCCCAAAAGTGACTGATATCGTTCTTTACATATAAAATATGAAACAGATTACGGAACTGATGAAAAAAAACATTATAAGTGATTGAAGATTGAATTACAAATAAGAACTAAAATACAACATTCATGGGCAACTGCTGTAGAAATATTTTCTACGCATTTTGACAAGTGATTGAAAACATGATGATGAAAAACAGTGAATAAAAATTATTTTAACCTTATTTCTCAGTGTTTCGCTATACTTGAACATTGAATTAAAATAGGAAAAAATGAATTAAGTTTATTTTCGGAGTTAAAAAAGCTTGAAAATCAATTACACATCATACCCAAACTATCTTTATCAAAAGACGTTATCAGTACATTTAAAGATAAATGAACGATATTGGTTATGTACTTGGTTTTCCCTAAAGATTGAAAATCATCAACTGCGAATGTATATAAATTTTCAAATACCATTGAATGATATAAAAAAGCAAATACCTTGTATGTACAATTAGAAAGAAATATTTTAGTGCATTGAATTGATGGTAATGCCGTATTGGTTTCATGAGTTGATTTGAAAAAAGTTAGATTGGCTTATCCAAACTATTTCATGGATGCAACCAAATTTATAGAGAATGTAAGAAAAATATTAGATAAAGTAAAAGATTAATTTTTCTTAATTTAACTTTCCGCCCGCCCTTTTCCCCTCTTCGAGGATATTTTTCTTTTTTAAAAAAGACCCTCACAGGTCCCCTCTTTCTTCGGACGCTCGCACAAACCGGATCACATTGTGCTAGGTAGAATATACCCAAAATAGCCTTGATTCTTGATATATCCTTCACTTACATCAACTTGACCAAAATTCCACTCAATCCAATGCACTCAAATCACAAATTGAAAATTGAAAATTAGAAATTAAAAATGGCGTAGCCTTCTCCTCTACCATAAAATAAGCTTGATTTTTAAAAGGAGAAGTATATATGTTACTCACACTAAAAAAATAAATATCATATGGATGCAACAATTTTTAATTTAATGGTTGCCACAGTTGTTGGCACAAAAAAATCAGTAAAAATTTCTTTCACTAGTGGAAGAAATAACAAAGGGGAAATAGTTAAGAAAGGTGAAGATTTCTTCTTCCTTGATAAAAAGTTATCTCCTACAGAGATCCTTGCTATACAGAAACTAAGTTAACCATTAACCATTTTAAAAGAAAGACCGATGAGAATCCTCTCGGCCTTTTTGCTTTTTTATCCAAATAATTCCGGGATAAAGCTATTCCTCTGTAATTTTTTCACCATAACAAAAACCTATCGAATAATAATCCGATAGGTCGTCTACTGAAGACGACCAACACCCCTTATCTATCGAGGTTACAGAAACAACAACCAGGGCTGTCACTTGTGTATCCTAAATAAATTTTAAAGTCGTCTCCAGGGAATAAGCGCGAACGTTTTGCTTGGGTAAGCTCTTCGTTAGCTACAAACCTTGATGCAAGATCTGCGGTAACAAGACCAATGCCGTAACTCATTTTTGTAGTTTATTTTTTGTTTACGCCACCAGAGTATCATTATAAGGAAGTATTTCAAGCATCCAAAAGAAGAATCCACTATACTTTCGTTAGCACAAAAGCAATAAAAGAGTTATAAGTATATTGTTATTTACAAAAAAAGAGCCACAACAATTGAGATGACTCTTTTTTTATGTCTTTCAGCTTTAAGCTTTAAGCTTTTAGCTTCCTTAGAAATTCACTGTAGGAGCTACTTCTGCGCCAGTCTGTGCTTCAAATTGATTAGCTTTCTCAAATCCAAATAGACCAGCTATAATATTGGTCGGAAACGAACGAATCATGATATTATAGGTATTGACGGTATCGTTGAAATTTTTTCTTTCTACAGAGATCCTGTTTTCCGTACCTTCCAATTGGGTCATGAGATCACGGAATGCCTGGATAGATTGTAATGTTGGATAATTCTCTACCACAGCAAGCAATTTAGATAATGCTGAAGAAACTTCTCCTTGCACTTTCTGATATTGCGCCATAGCAGCAGCATCGTTTATATTGATATTAGTCGCTGTCGCCTTTGCTCTTGCTTCTACGACGGCAGTCAGGATACCGCTTTCTGTAGCCGCAGCGCCTTTGACCGTGTTTACCAGATTTGGAATCAGATCTAATCTTCTTTGGTAGACGTTTTCTACCTGTGATCGAGCCGTCTTCACGGACTCATTCCATGTCACCAATCCATTATATTTCGATACTACCCATCAGACAAAAATCACAATAATCGCAATAATAATCCACCATAATTTCTTCATTTTTTATAATAATAAGAAAATAAAACATGATCATAATAAGCAAACTTAAACCCATTTCAACAGAACAATTGTGTCATTCTGAGCGAGCAAAACGAAGTGAAGAATATAATTATACCCCTGCCTACCGGCTTACCAGCCGTGGATGGCAGGCAGGCTTCACAAAACTCAGGGTGACATCAATTTTCAACATTTCCACATTTCCACATTTCCACGTTTCAACAACGGAGTACTCCGTTGTCAACAGCCTTCAGGCTAATCTCAAGCTCCTCCTCATCACGAGCCACCTCCTCATCAACCAAACCCTCCTCCACCAAATCATCCACCGCCGAATCCTCATCAGCCGCCTCATCCAATTCATCACAAAAACCCAATGAATCAAAATATAATACCTACGATCAGAAGCATGATAATCAATCCTACAAAAGCAGCAGAAAAGATGAAGAAAAGAAAAATAAATATACTACCGATTACAGAGACAATCACTTTAAGCGTATTTTTATCTTTTTTAGATTTTAATTTCTTTTTAAAGATATTCCTCAATGCGACACCGATAAAGAAGCCTACAATCACTATCCAAAAATTGGAATCGCTTGAGGTAGTGCTAGAAGAAGCTGTTGTACTATATCCTACAGGAATTTCTCCACTTAGAATCTGTTCACTCCTCTCATAAAATACTTTCACTGCGCCAGCAAAATCGCCAGAATTCACCAAGGGACGAATATCATTTTCTATCACCTGCGATGCCATCAGATCTGGATATGCTCATTCCAGTCCATAACCGACAACGATCCTTATCTTCTTCTCATCAGTGGAGATAAGCAGCAAAAGCCCATTATTTTTATCTTTCTGACCGATTCAGTTATCGGTAAATACTTTCATACCGATATCGATAAGTTCATTCCCATTTCTATTGGGAAAAAGGACAGCAACTAACTGGCTGCTTGTCTGGGTTTCATAGTCTTTGGCGGAAGCATTAAGATCACTGAGCTGACTCGTTGATAACGTATGGGAAAAATCAGTTACCCATTGAGTAAGCTTGGGTAAATTCATAGGATCAACCTGAGTCTGAGCGAAGACAAAGCTTGCTAACACAGGAATAGCTACTAACAGCGAAAGTAGTTTTCTCATGGTAAAAGATAAACACGGAGTAAAATTTTCAATTTCTAATTTTCAATTTTCAAAGAATTTTCAATCTTTAATTCCTAATTTTCAAACCTCAACACTTCAATGTTTCAACATTTCCACACTTCAACAGTCCAGCACCTTTTATATTAGATTAAGGGCTTCTTGATCAAGAATTATTTCCATTAAAAAGGTGCGGGACTAATATGTCCCATCTGAATCTTTTGCCTTCAAGTCAGTGAATTTCATGACTTCTTTTTCGAAGTACAATTCTATCTCACCGACCGGACCATTTCTATTTTTTCTCAGACAGACATCGGTCAGACCTTTCTTGTCGGTATCAGGATCATAATAATCTTCTCTATGGAGCATCATGACTGCATCAGCATCCTGCTCTATCGCTCCAGATTCTCTCAAGTCCGAAAGCTGAGGTTTTTTATCCACTCTTTTCTCCACTTCACGGGAAAGTTGTGATAACGCCATGATAGGGATCTCCAATTCTCTGGCAAGTTCTTTAAGCCCTCTGGAAATCTCAGAAATCTCCTGGACCCTATTGCCCGTATAACTAGAACTCGTCCCACTCATCAGCTGGAGATAATCGATGATCACTAAATCCAGCGAACATTTCTCTATTTTCAATCTTCTGATCTTGGATTTCAATTCAGGGATAGTGGTGGATCATTTATCGTCGATAAAGACATTGGTTTCAGAAAGCAATTCCATAGCCTCGCCCATCACCGCAAAATCTTCAGTATCCAATCTTCCCTTAGTAATTTTGTACATCGGGATACCAGAAACCATAGACAGAATCCTATCCGCGATTTGCTCGGAGCTCATTTCCAGAGAAAACAGACCGACGCTTTTTTTCTGATCTACAGCGACATTTTTGAGCACATTCAAGGCAAAAGCCGTCTTACCCATACTTGGACGAGAAGCCAGAATAAGTAATTCCGACGGTTTAAATCATCACAAAAGCTCATCCAAAGCCCTATATCAGGAAAATACTTTTTTCTCATGAGCTTTCTCTGGATGATCAACAATATCCATATACTCCTCTACCCTCTTATTCAAAATCTCTCAAATGGAATGAACCTTTTCTGCCATATTATTCTGCGTAAGATCAAAGACTCTCTTCTCGATGGTCTGCAGAATATTCATCGTATCTTTTTGCTCATAGACATCACCGATGATTTTCTGAGAAGCCTTCAGAATATTTCTTAGGATGGACTTCTCTTTAACGATTTTGACGTATTCCGCACAGGAAGAAGTGCTCATCAAAAATCAGGAAAGTTCATAGAGATAGTCATTCCCGCCGACCGTATCCAGCAGATTATTTTTCCCCAACTGATCAGCTATCGTCAAGACATCTATTGTCCTACGAGCTCATCGGAGTTCTTTGATTGCCTGATAAATGAAAGCGTGCTCTTTCTGATAAAAATCTTCAGGAATCAGCGCTACGCCGTCATAATAGTACATCAATTCATTGTCCATCAGCACCCCGCACAGGACTCCCTTCTCTGCATCGATATTATGCGGAGGTAATTTGATATCTTCTAAACTTACCATAACCAAGGATTAAAAGATTAAAACATTAAAACATTTTGAAAATTAAAAAAACAACCGGAATCTTTTAATTTTTTAATCTTTTAGTTTTCTAATTATTCAATGCAAGAGATTTTTAAAGAAAATGTAGTTTAGAAGCCATATTTCTGACAAATTTCTGACAAAGTTTCTGACATCTTTTTGACTAAGAATGTCTCCCTTGATAAATGAGCGTACCATATTGTTGAGTAACTTGATCTTCCTTGGAAATACCGAAACGTTCCAAAAAAGCGAACAATTTATCCTGAACCTGCTGTATATCCTCATCTTCTACCATCTTTTCCACTTTAATAAAAGAACCAAGTTCTTCTACTTGATCAAGGGATATCGTCAAACCATTGTAACTGGACTTTTGCCTGACTCTAGCCATATCCAAGACCTGATAATAACCTATATATTTCAACATCTCAGCAGCCTGATCTGGATCATCAATGACAATTTCTCTCTCGATGGTATCCAAAAAAGTTTCTCATATCTTCTTGAGTTTAAGCGTCTGCCTCCCATTGGAATTCCTTAATCTCAAAATAACTGTTCATTCCTTTATCTCAGAGAATAACGTATCATTAGGTAGATACAACCTATCTTGCTGAAACAATGCCTGAGAGAAAAAGAATCACAAAAGGACTAACCTATCTTTGAGTGTTTCTACATCGGCAACTTTAGCCTTAACTTCTACTTTTTTCATACGTGAGATAGAGAATAAATTTTTCTAAAGTTTCCCATCACAAATCCTGCAACGACGATGATGGCTTTCATGAAGAGAGTAACCTTCAATTTCCTTTTCATATGGATTCCGGCTGCAAACCTTATCGCCGGAATGACGATTAATTATTTCTCTGCAAAAAAGGCATGAGAAAATTTCAATCCATTTTCTATCAATGCGATATCCATATTTTCATTCACTCCATGGACATTACAATCCTCATTAGCCAGAGGAACCAAGACACATGGCAATCCAAGCTCTTGATGCAGATACGAAACGACCGGCAGTCATCCTCAAGAATATTTATAATGCACTTTCTTGTCATATAATGCCTGCAAGATACGTTCAGCTTTTTTGACAAAAGGATTATTTACATCTACTTTGACCGGTTCGAACGCATCACCAAATACTAAGGTATGAGTCAGATAGGGAGGCATGATAGTCTTCAACCATTGTTCAAATGAGCTGAGGACATTTTTCGTGCTTTGATTTTTTACAAGCCTAAAGTTTATATTAGCCGTAGCAAGATTGGGAATAGCATTTTTAAATCACTCGCCGACGTAGCCGCTCTGCAATCAAGTTATCTGGATCGTGGGTCTGAGTCCGACCTGAGAAAAAAAATCAAATTCCTTATCCTTGAGCAACGCTTTTACACCAGTAAGCTGAGTGAATTTCTCTTGGTTGAATTTTATTTTCTTATTTTTGACCAGCACATCTATCTCTATATCCTCTACATCATAATAAAAATACGGGATCGTGATACGATGGTTGGTATCATACAGTTGATTGATAATCTTTATGAGTTCATGCACTGCATTAGGTACTGCACCACCATATATTCAGGAATGCAGATCTGTCGATGCCGTTTTGACTTGCAACTGCAGATTGATGCCTCCTCTATATCCGACATCCAAACACGGCATATCACTGACAATGCTAGAATCAGAAATCAATGCAAAATCAGCATGCAAACGATCCTTATAATCAGTAAGAAAACGCTGGAAATGATGTGAACCATTTTCTTCATCACCTTCCAAAACAATCTTAACATTGTAGCAAAGATTTTTCTGTTTACTGAGTTCCAACAGCGTCAATATATGGATAAGGAATTGTCATTTATTATCTGCGACTCCCCTGCCATAGATCTTATCTTTCCCCAGATATAGGGAGAACGGATCGTGCTTCCATCATTCGCCTTTGGCAGCAAATTGGACATCATAATGCCCATAAACAAGACACGTAGGACTCTTTTTATTGGTCGCAAAAGAAGCGACGATGATGGGATTGCCATATCACATCACCACTTCTACTTCCCGTTTATATTCCTGGAAAAGCTTCTGGAGATAGGTCGCGATGCCTTGCATTTCAGGAAAATATTGCACATCTGGCGATATGCTCTTGTACTTCATAAGATCCTTCAAGATATGATAATAGGTTGCTAACATTTGTTTTCACTTATGAACTAAATCCCTTCTAAAGTTTTGCATTTTTGATTTTATTTCGGGGATTATAATTAGGAGACAATTGATATAAATAATGTGGAAAGATGGAAACGTGGAAATGTGGAAGCGTGTCGGATTTTTTTTGTATAATCTTTCAACCTTTCCATTTTTCAACTTTTCAATCTCTTACTCTTTAATAAGTTCTTTTAATTTCTTCTTCGCTTTCTCATTTGATGGTTCATATTCCAACACTCTGAAATAATATTTCTGTGCATTTTCCAGATCATTAATCTCTTCATACAGATCCGCCAACGTCAGCATATATCCAGCATTCGTAGGTCTAAGCCTTACAACATGTTCCATATATTCCACAGCATCAAGCTTTCTATCGGTATTGTAATATAATTCCACCATACTGATATAATATTTCGGATTAGCTGGATTGATAGAAATAGCTTTTTCTATAAGCAATTCAGCAGTTTCAAAATCTCATGAAGTCAGGTAAATTTCGCCAATCTGCCAAATAGCCTTATGATCTTTTGGATCTAATTCTACAATTTTTTTAAGCAAGGAAAGCGCTTTCTTATGATTTCCGATACTGAAATAATAATCCGCTAAAAATCTATTGAGATCCTTGTCGCTTGAATCTAGCGCCAATCATTCGATCAATTTTTTTTCATATTCATCCAATCTTCATTCTTTCCTCAAAACCAAAGCTTCATACACAATCCTTTCCAGAAGCTTCTTATTTTTGAGAAACAATTCCTTGTCATGGACAGGCTCTTCGTCCTGGAGAGAAGAAGCGACTTCAGATATGGGAGTCTGGACAATATTCTGGACAACATCTACCTCCACTTTCTCTATAACAACCACGTCAGAAACAGGCGATTCCTGATCACCAGTAGACTCTTCCGAAGAAGAGAGATGAGAAGATGATTCTTGTCAACCGAAAATAATCCTGCGCTTAAACTTTCTGAGAAATGCAAGACTACTAATCCTGGTAAGGAATATGGTGAGATATCTCTTAGCTTTCTTGGAAATAAAAAATGCAATGATACACACAGGGAAAGCGATCAAAAATATCGTCAACACAATCCGTAATAGCGTTCCTATTTTGAGCATACAAAAAAACAAAAAGATAAAAACTATACAGATTTCTTTTTGAGTTCGGATTTTTGAACTACATCCAAAGTCTTTTCTGGTTCTGTTTTTGTTTTAGCTGCTTTTATTTGTGCTAAAGGGATTCTAATAGTTCCACTATCCTCAGTTCTGATAGTAACTTCATTATTCATGATATTGAATGAGAATACCGTTCCACAGACGGTGCTTCACTTCATACCCACTTGAGATCATTTGGGAGGAAATTTTTTGCTTTCTTGAGTATATAATTCTAATTCATGGACAAGCGAACACTTCAATTTCCCACATCTGCCTTTAAGTTTCTCGATATCTCTTCCTTCCAGATTTTGAATGATGATATTTTCAATCTCCACACTCGGAAGGGGTCTCGTGCTTTTGCAGCAGAGACTGATGCCATTGCATCAGATGATACAATCGGTTCCTGGAGACATTTTGACCATATCCCTCGCACCGATCTGAAAAAGGAAGATATTTTTCCCAAGTTCTTGTCTCAGTTCTTTGACAAAATCTGTAAAGACATATCTCTCTTCAGAATAGAAATAGAAATAAATCTGATCACCATAGATGTGAAACCTCGCGGTCACGGGAATGGAATCAGGGAAACTTTGCTTAAAAAGTTTTTTGAATAATGGGAAAATATCCAAAGCGAATGCTTGCTGTTCATCAAAATATTGCTTCTCTTCACCTTCCAAAAGTTTCTTGAATGTCGCCTGCCTATCCGTAGCTATTTCATGTCAGAGAAATATTCAAACGGAAAGTTTAGAAGTTCACGTCTGATCAGATGCTTCATAGACAATCTTATCCCCATGACGAAGTTTGGAATATAATTCCTCATCCACATTTTTCACAAGAAAATTCTTATTGGTATATCGATCTAGGACATAAACTGGTTTCATAGAATGATAATAATAGAGAGTAAAATAATCGGAACAATAGTATACATTCATCATTATTGAGAGATTGAGCCTGCCTGCGGTAGGCAGGGATTGAGACATTGAGAATTCTCCATAGGCAAAGCCTTCCATCCTCAATTTTTCAATTCCCGCGAAAGCGGTGGACTATTTCATCTCTTTCATCATCACATCAAATTCCTCTTTCGTCATATATTCTTTTTCTACGAGGACAATGGACATTTTCTCGATCAGCTTCTTATTATCCTTGATGATCTTTTGAGCGCGATCGAAACATTCATTGGTATATTTCTTAATCTTCTCATCGATAACCTGAGCAGTCTTTTCACTATATCTTTTGAACATTCTATAATCTTCCGTTTCTTTATCTGCATACATGATAGGTCAGAGATCCTTATCCATACCATATCTGATGAGCATATCGCTGATGATCTGCGTCGCTTTTTCGAAATCATTTGCGGCACCTGTGGTCACAGCATCTTCGCCGAAAAAGAGTTCTTCAGCAGCCCTGCCTCACAAAAGCGAAGTGACTTCATCCAGAAACTTTTCCTTAGAAGCGAGATATTTGTCCTCTTCTGGAGTAATCCGTGTCATACCTAACGCATGACCTCTGCGAACGATGGAAATCTTTTCTACAGGATCAGCATGAGGCAGAATATGAGATGTCAGCGCATGACCAAGTTCGTGATACGCTATCACTTTCTTTTCTTCTTCTCTGATAGATTTTACTTTCTTCTCGGGCCCCATCAAGACCTTTTCCAATGCATATTCAAAGTCATTCACTTCGATGATGACCCTATTTTCTTTAGCTATCTTGAGTGATGCCTCATTGACGATATTCTCGATATCAGCGCCGACTAATCCGCTCGTCCTCTTAGCAAGCGATTCGACATTTACATTCTTGTCTATTTTTTTCGCTCTTAAATAATATTCGTAGATCAAAACTCTTTCTTCCAATGTCGGAGCAGCTACATAGACTTTCCTATCAAATCTTCCCGCTCTCAGCAATGCAGGATCCAAGATGTCCGGTCTATTGGTCGCAGCGATCACGATAACATTCGTGGTATTATCAAATCCATCCATTTCCGTCAGTATCTGGTTTAAGGTCTGTTCCTGTTCCTGATGCCCTCAGGTATATCATACTCATCTTTTTTTACCGATAGCATCTATTTCATCAATAAAGATGATCGCTCTGCCTACAGCTTTTGCCTTACCAAAAAGTTCTCTGACTTTGGCCGCTCACATACCGACGAGCATCTCCATAAATTCAGATCCGGAGACAGAAAAGAACGGCACACTGGATTCTCCAGCTACTGCCCTAGCCATCAAGGTTTTCCCAGATCCTGGTTGACCATAAAGTAATACTCCCTTTGGATGTCTTGCTCAGACTTTATGATATTTTGCTGGATTTTTGAGATAATCCACAATTTCAGAAAGTTCCATCTTCACTTCATCCATACCGGCCACATCGATAAATCTCGTCTTGATGGTCTTGCCGGTGTTTAATTTCCCTACCTTGATAGAAAATGGAAATCATCATCCTCATTTGGGCATAGCAAATTTAAGCAAGAATAGGAACAGAACAAAAAATAACAAAATCGGACCCACATTCTCGATCAGCTTGCTAAGCCATCCCTGCGTGTTGAATACGATATCTACCGGGATAGCGCCTGTCAGAGAAATACCGAGATCTTGCATAGACGTATTCATAGGTTTCTTTGTAGTCAAAAGATTGTAATAGGTCTCCGTCAGATTTTTTTGA
>JBBABI010000016.1:0-20313 GCA_041679065.1 Candidatus Absconditabacterales bacterium | reverse complement strand
AAACCAAGATCGTGAATGTGGTCGATGAAGAGGCGATCAGAGAGATACATAATAAGCAGTCATTGAAAGGATTGTTTGAAGAGGAACAACAATCAGAACATCATCATACAGAACATCATCATGCTGAACATCATGAAGAGAATGAATAATGAATAATTGATAATGAATAATGTCGGAGTTTTTTTTGAAGTATTTTTTTATCTTTTTTATCAGTAAATAATGGGAAAAGTAGATAAGGATATCTGTATCTGATGCGCTACCTGTGTTGCAGTGGCTTGAGATCTTTTTAAGATGTGATCTGATAGTAAAGCAGAATGCTATAAACAACCTGAAACTCCTGAAGAAAAGGATTTGTTTGAAAATGCAAAAAATAATTGTCCTGTCGGAGCTATTTCCGAATAGGACTGAAGAAAAATAAATCTATGCATCATTATTTTGACGTTAAATGTTGCAACTTGCCTACCGGTTTACCAGTCCTGTCTGCCGACAGGCAGGTGTGAATGGCATGCAGGCCGAAATCCAGGAATATGGATTCCCACCTTCGCGGGAATGACAAATTATTAGAAATTGACAATCCATGGAAGTGAAAAATTGTACAGGATTGTTTTTTTTGTATCTCGGAGAAATGCCTGTACTTGATCGTTATTGCTGAGATTTGTTAGGAAATCCACGTATTGGCATGGACATTGATTGCATCCCAAAATTTGCTGCCATTGTCCGGTAGCTGATACTTCTCAAAGATTTGCTATTGCTATGATTGCTGGTAATTGGGATATGGAGAAGATAGGTATTCCTGATATGGGTAACTGAGAAATCAAACTGTTTGGATATGCTGCCTGCAGGTTACAAAGAACATCATTTCCGAGCTGCGGGCAACCATCTTCACTTCCCATGCCATTGATCGTGGGGCAAAGATCCTGTAGATCAGAGACTCCATCACCATCATTGTCTTTGGAGATATCTAGTATAGAAGATCCACTCATTTCTGCTAGATTGCCATTATTCGCAGCTCCCAGATTGGTTGCACTTATCGTGGTATCAGCATCGCCAACACCATCTCCATTGAGATCCAATTGATCTGCATTGCTATCAAAAGGTGCATTATCCAATGAACAGATGCCTTGATAATGTTTTTGCAGAAGTTCTCGATTGACGTTGTTTTGAGTGTTGTCGAATGTTCCATTGTCTCATTGTTGTATTGCTTCATTGTTTGCAGTGCTAAAATTATTTGTATTTTGTCCTGCATGGATAGAGCAGTTTTTATTTTCATGAGTGATGATTCCTATGAGATTTTTCATTCCATCCCCGTCAATGTCATCATCACAGATATCAGGTATGCCATCTTTATCCATATCGCATTTGTATTTTTTATTCAGTGTCCCATCAAGTTTTGCCTGCAGACAGATATCGGTGCCAACTACAGCTATAGTCACCTGCGCTTTGAAGTAGGTGCATTGATTGATGAAGACATCTATTTCTGGCATATAGACGCCGTTTTTAAGGTATGTGTGGTAGGTGGTTAGCGGCATTTTGCTTGTTCATGGATTCTTTTCTTTACTATCTGTATCATATCTGCTGATGAAGCTGTTTGGTGTTTCTCGGCTATCTCCGATTTTGTAATCGGTGAATGATACAGGTTCTCCTGCGTTTGCAATTAATGTGTCTGTGGTCATGAGTATTCCGTAAGAACGAAGCAATGTCTTGTCTTGGACATATAAGGTGATGAGATTATCTAATTTTTGTCCATCGAGTAATGCGATAGTTTGCAGCACCGCTTTTTTTCCTGCTGTGGTATAGGCATGAGTATTGGTCAGTCACTGTGTTTTCTCCACGGTTCCATCACCGAAATCCCATGTGACATACGAGATGTCATTGGTAGACAATGCAAAGATTTGGGTCTGAAAGCTTGTTTTTTGGTTAATCTCTGGATTGAGCATATCAGCTTTGAGCATGCTTCCGGGACTTGCTATCCCTATATTGAATGTCGCAGCTGCTTGTAGCGTTTGATTGATATATCCCTTTACGGCTACTTGATAGGTGCCTGTTGCGTCAAAGATTTTCTGGAATGTCTGATTGGGACTTTTTGTGCTTGTTTGCTTGCCATTGAATGTCCATTCGGTGAGGTCAATATCTCCGATGGATGATATCCCTAAGCTGAACTCTGCTGTATGATAACTGCCTACTGAATTTGCTTTGGGCTGTAGTGCAAATTGCTGCTGAGTCATGCCGCCTATCTTGAGGATGATCTGTGCTGTTGCTTGTTTATCGTTTCCTTGTGCGGTAGCTTGGATACGATAGATTCCTGGGAGCAAAAAGGTATGGTGCACTTCTTGTCCTTCGTCTTGGTTGCCATCACCGAAGTTCCATGAGATTTTCTGGATATTCCCCTTGCTGATAGCATCAAAAGTCACTGTGATGGGTGCACTTCATTGCAACTGAGGTGTGGTAATGTACAGTCCAAGCGCATTATCTACATTTTCACAGGCATCACCTATCTTGCTATTATCCGCATCTTTCTGATCAGTATTTACTACAAATGGGCAATTGTCCAATGTTCACGTCCATCCTATCAATGATTTGATGTTGATTCTGCCTTCATCATCGACGAATCCTACGGGGTTGAATATGCCATCGCCGTCAATATCAGAAGAAAGAACGTCACCGATGCCATCTTTATCTGTGTCAGTCTGATTTGGATTATAGTTGTTTGGTGCGTTATCTTGGCTATTTGGGACGCCATCACAATCATAATCTGTATTGAAGTTGCATTGGATTTTCCCGTTCACTTTGCTCAAAATTTCCAGGACAGTAGTTCCATCTATAGGATTTGCCGTATCTGCCCAGCTCGTTTGATCTAAAGTAAGAATGTTTTGACTTTGCAGAAGATTGACCTCTGCAATAGGCCGATATCCTTGTTTTAATTTGCCGACCGATTCCATTCCGCAGATCTGGAGGTTAAACATGCAATATTTGAGATAGGTGCTTACATCACTGGCCCTGGTCAAATAACAAGGTTCGTTGGAGCATGCTGTAGCATTATCTTTGATTGCTTTAATATCATCGGTCGTCAGTGTCTTGTATTCGTAGCTGTCTGTCTTGAGTTTACTTACCCGATTTTGTGCTTGTTTCCGATCTATCTGGATATTTGGATACATATATTTCGCCAATAGATTTATTATCACTTGGATAAATTCCGCTTTGGTCGTGATCTGTGCACCGCAAAATTTATCTGCACAAATAGGACTGGTGCTTGCTGGATATCCATTCATATAATTGTTATCACCGACATACGCGATGCAGTAATAATAACTTTGATTATTATATAGTCATCAGAGATAATCGATGTCGCCAAAATAATTTCCTGGTTGGGCGATAAACGTATTTCGGAAGTCCTGATTGAAGACGTCTATGGCTTTCTGTGTGGGAGTTATACAGTCCTTACATTCGCTGGCATTCAAAAGCTTCGCGAGATCGTAACGTGAAATTCATTTCTTATCCTGGATATCTTGGACAGGGGTGTTCATATCTTTGAGGTTCTGAAGAAAATCTGCCTGAACTAAAAAACTGGTACTGACTCATAAAAGCAGTCCGAACGTGATTCACTGTCAGATTCTTGTTCGTGTTTTGTTTATCATCTGCTGAAAGATTTTCATCCATCCGGCAATATAAAAATTGATTGCTTTCAATATACTCATTCGTGAAATGGAGTCAAATAGTTATTACTAGCTTTAAGCTCGAGGCTGGAATTTAGCGTGGGTTGATTTATAAATGAAATGGAGTATACTAAAGTAGTTACGAGTGATGGGTTACGTGTTACGAGTAACGTGGATTCTTTACCACTTTATCTATAATAACACCAAACAAAATGAAACTGACTTTTTGTTGAGCTGCTAAAATCGTTACCTGATCATGCTATCTCATAGAGGTTGAGAATGTTAAATTTCTCGTGGATTGCGGGATGTTTCAATGATCTAAGGACGTCATAAGACTCAATTATGAGCCTTTTCTGTTTGATCCCAAAGAGATTGATTTTGTTCTTCTTACACATGCGCATATTGATCATTGCTGATTGCTCCCAAAACTTCATAAGAATGGTTTCAATGGTAAGATATATGCGACATCGGCAACGATAGACCTGTGTTGAATTATGCTGGAAGATAGTGCGCAAATCCAAGAAAAAAATATAGAGCAAGAAAATAAAAGAAGGATAAGAATGCATCAGGCGCCTAGGTTCCCTTTGTATACTCAAGAGGATGCGAAAGCATGTATGCCTTTATTCAGTACAATAGAATATACCAAGACATATAAGATGAATGATGCTATCGAAGTCAGATTTCAAGATGCTGGGCATATCATGGGATCTGCAAGTATTGAGCTTTTTGTCACGGAAGGCGGAAAGAAAACTAAACTCGTATTTTCATGAGATATCGGACAACCAAATACTCCCATCATCCAGGATCCAACCTTGATCCAAGAGGCAGATTATTTGTTTATGGAATCCACGTATGGAGATAGACGTCATGAAGATAGTGCAGGGAAAGAAGAATTACTGACAAAATATGTATTGGATACCTATAAAAAATGAGGAAAACTGCTCATTCCTCATTTTCTGTAGAGAGGACACAAGAACTCCTTTATTTCTTTAATATCATCATCGGTAAATGAAATTTTCCCAAAGAAAAGATTTTTCTAGATAGTCCATTATCTATCAAGGCGACAGAAATATTCAAAAGACATACGGAATATTTTGATGAGGAGACAACTAAAAAATATCCTCATCCATTTGATTTCCCTGAATTGGAATGTACGGAGGGAGTTGAAGATTCAATGAAATTAAATACTTACGTTGATCCTTGTATCATCATAGCTGGGAATGGAATGTGTACTGCGGGCAGAATAACCCATCATCTCAGGCACGGACTTTGGAACGCCAAAAACACCTTATTGTTTGTCTGATATCAAGCAGAATGAACCTTGGGAAGATATATTTTAGAGTGAGAAAAGAAAGTAAGAATGATGGGAATAGAAGTCGATGTACATGCAGAAATAGAGAAAATAAACGGATTTTCTGGTCATGCTGATGCTGATCAGCTCATGGGGCGAGCTAAAGGATTTAGTAAGGCGCCGAAAAAAACGTTCATAGTCCATGGAGAGGGAAATGCACAGACAGCATTACAATCAAATCTTGAAAAAATATGATTCGATTGTTATATCGCTGAGATGAAAGAAACTGTGGAATTATAATTTAATTGAAGTACCCCCTTTATCGAAAGGGGGAGGTGTCCTTTAGGACGGGGGATTTTTTTTATGTATTTTTACTGTTTTGGTTTTCGCTTTGCTCAATCGTCTAGATGTTTGATTTTTTTGTACTTCCTTTTGCCCTTTGTTCCTCAGGACTGGCTGAATGCCTTGCCTCCGGCGGTTCTTACTTTTTTCCTTGATGAAAAAAGTAACAAAAAAATCAAGTCGCCATCAGGGCAGTCCAAGAGGTTTCTTTGATGTCATATGTTCTTTTCATTGCCTGCTTTGACTTCTTTTTGCGCTGGTTTGGTGATGGCGACAGCTTTTTGGACGGAAATATTTGCTCAGACAACTTGCAAGAACCAAATTATTTGATTACATTTTTTGATTGATTATTTGCAATTACTTTCACACTCGAACATTTTAATATTATCGTTTTGGTTTATGTTTATACAATTTTCTACGCATGATTTGCATTGGGTAAAATTAGGATTCTCTATGGCTTGGCAGGTGCCGTTTACGATTCCGCATTGGACGTATTGCAGGCATTTGTCTCCCATGCCATACATTTCTGTACAGACATCAGGCGGATTGGGTCCGCAGGTCACGTCCAGTCCGTGACAGGTCTGTAAAGCGCATTTCTGGGATGTAGGGTTTTTTGGTGGAAGAATATTTGATGATGGATTTTTTGCTGGAGCAGTATTTGCTGGAGGGTTGTTTGGCACTAAAGTTTCGTTAATTTTTACTGTGGCGACTATATCGTTAAGTGGCTGAGTTATATCTTTCGTTATATCAAAATTCTTGCATTCTTGTTCATTTGGCGTGTCGCAATAAGGACCACAATTTCCTCATCAGCAGCCGTTCGTCGAGTGGATAGTGACATCAACCACATAATAATTATCTGTCCCTTGGACGACGTAACAATATAAGGAATAGAGCTGTCCAGCTCCGACGTCAGTTCCTTGATATAAAGAATAGGGGAGTCCGTTATTCGTTATTCCTTGAGTTATTCCTGTCTGCTGAGCGATATCTTTCATTTCTGGGCAAGCGATAGTTACAGGATCTTGCGTGAGAGGAACGATGTTCATGACGGGTGGCCAGCGTAAAGGTCTTCGGGTATTTCCGCTAAACGTTTCAGGATAGGAAAACTGAATGTTTGTATCGGTGTAGGTTTGCCGATCAGGGTTGGTGATTTTCGTTACTGGAGTATTGTTCTTGATAAGGAAGTATCATCCAATGATGACGATGATGGCTAGGATAGTGAAGAGGATTTTTTTCATGGATGGGATATTAAGAGCTAAAAATGTTCTTTATGTTATTTGTTTATTGAATATTTTTTTACGATTGCTGGTTTTCATAGTTCATTAGCCTTGTCTATGGCATCTTGGGTTCATTGGCTATCATTGACTTGAAAGGCACATAGTTCATCGCATTCTTCAATAATAGTACTATTTCTTGCATAATAACTTTCTACATTAGCTTTTGTATAAGGAGTTGTATCTCTGATGCTATTGGGTGCTATTTCAAATACTTTTTTTAATTGTGATGTAATTATCTCAGCTTGTTCTTTAGTTATGACTCATTCTTCGGCTCTTTTATGATAATGTGAGCAGAATTTATCTAAAGAAATAGGTAAATATATTTTCAACTGCGTCTTGGGATCTCATAGAGTAAGAACTATTTCAGTAGCTATGTAGTCAACTCATAAGGCTCATCACGTCACAATTCCATCGCCGCTCTTGATAATGTTGCTGACGGTTTCTTTTACATCAGATGCAACGATTTCATCGGTTTTTCTCCATGATCAGCTGATTCAATATCGTTTCATGGGTGTAAAATGTAGAAAGTAAAATGTTGTGATATTATTTTTTTATTCCGATAAATAGCCCCCTTTTTCCGCTATTTTTCAGTGCTTTTGCACTAAGTCCAGCCTCTTTCATGTACTGTAATGTTTTGTCTATTTCAAACAATCCCATTTCATGTCTATCGACGAAATGTTTTACGTCGTTGTCTTTTTCTGCGATCAAATAGTGCATATCCATTTCTGAGATATTGCCTTTGATCTCTGATATATTCAATCTTGCGATTTTGATATCCTTGCTGTCATATATTGTCATATGAGGCGTGCCTATTGTGTACGTAGCTTTGGTAAACCAGGGTTCGATGATAACGATGCCTCCCGGTTTCAAATGTTTTGAAAAATTATTGATAGTCTTTTTTAGATTCGCATAGGTTTTGACATAGCTGATTGAGCTGAAAAGACAGGTGATTACGTCGAATTCTTCGTTGAGATTGAAATTGATCATGTCAGCTTTCTTGAAAGTGATATCTTTGAATTTCTTTTTGGCAACATCCAAAATGCCTTGGTTTATATCGATTCCTGTGCATGAAAAATTCTGTTTTAAATATTCCAGATGGTGTCCTGTACCACAGGCAACTTCAAGCAAATCATTCCCTTGGGATTCTTTGTATTTCGTAATGAGCTTGATGATCCTATCCGCTTCCTCTTTGTACTCCTTTCACGTATAGATTAGATCATAGTATTTCGCAAGTTCGCGATAGAGCAATTGTTTTTTCATGAGAAGAAGGCTTAAGGAATTAAAAACATTCTTAATCGATGGTGTAGGAGAGATTGAGTTTCACTCATTTGTCAGATAATGGGAGTATGAATTCCATCCGGAATCAGCCATTCGTAGCCCATCGCTCCAAGAGATCTTTATTGAGAAATGATTCTTCTTGTGCTTCTGGCGGTAGAGTAAAATCTTGGTTGAAGAAGATTACTCTGGCTTTCATGTTTTCCAGGAAGATCAAAACCTGGCAGGGAATGAGTTCAGGCAAGGTTTTCTCTTCTACATAAGTGATATATTTTTTCTTTTTCAATTCTGTAATATCTTCGCGCCTAAGCTCAAAATCTTCACAGGTAAAAATTATTTTCTGTGAGATGATGGATGATTCTTGATCAAATTGTGCATTGAGCTGCATGGGGAGAGGATGTTAAGTAATCAAATTTATACTTTTATTTTCATAAACATGAATTTGTTTTTTATTTTTATTAATCAATTAATCATCCAAAAGAACAAAATAGGCACTTTAGAATCAAAAGAGCTTACTGATAAAATAATAAGTGCTCAAAGAAAAATCTGGCTAGAAAAGAGCTCTTTTGCTCTTATGAATCTAACGTTCCACCAATAAATGTTTAGTGCATAAAGTAATATTATGATAAAACATAAAGTCAGAAAACTTTGTTTAGTAATGTTTGTTTCAAATCCTAATATAGAAATCTTATTTGGAGATGTGGGCAATAAATCCTCTTTTTTATATGCTTCAAAGTCAAAAGAAGATAAGAAATCATCACTTCATTTCCTTTGTAAGTCTCTTCAGAATCATTTTTTTAATATTCGTTTTAAAAACAAAATTAGTACTCTTGAGGAGTTTACAATAATGTTTTTTAATCGCATTTTAGACCTAAATGGTATGCCACTAAATTTATGCGCAGTTTTTATATGTTTTTGATAAAGATCGTCTATAATTTTTCTTGGTTCTATTTTTTCTCAATTTTCAATAAAACAATTTTCATTAATGTTATAGAAATAGTATCAATAAGACTCAAATTCAGCAGGAAGTGTACTTCTGTTGCTTATCTCAAGCGATTCTTTTGTCGGAGAGCTTGGATCTGAAAAATTATAGTCATAATGTCACCTCATTAAATATTTACTTTGTTTAGAAATGCTGATGTATATTGGCACCAATCAATTATTCTCGCTTTTGTATTCATAACTTATTCAAATCAGAGCTACTGAATCATCTTCTCCTGTTTTAGTTTTTGATGGCTTAAAAAGAATATCTTGCTCATAATCTTTTTTGATAGAAAATCATATCTCGCCAGATCAAGAAAATAATACTAAATTTCCTTCTTTTTTTTCTTCATCTGTGAGAATAAATTTATTTGCAAATTGTTCTGAGGTTATGCTAGAGTTTCCCATTTATTATGTTTCAATTAATAAAATTATTCTTATTAAGGCTCTCGGATTTTAAACATAATTATATCCATAAGAAAATAAATTAGCTTTCCCAAGCTCGTTTAATAAATTTTATCAAAAAATATAACACAGCTAATCATAATAGAATTATTAATGGTCGTTTTATTATATATCGGATAACTATAGCAACGCCTGCGACACCTAACCAAAATGAAGGATTTCCTATTATTGAAATAATTATGATAAGAAAGATTAACCCAACAATAAATTTTCAAAAGTTGTGAACACTCTTTTTATCATTTATGATAGATTTCCAAAAATCGAGATTAGTGTCTTGCTTATGTTCATTTTTTTTATCATGTGCAGATTGGTCGTTTTTTATGATTTCTTTTACAAACTCACTATGATTTTCATTATCGCTATTCTTTGTTGTTTTAGAATTATCCTCAGTTTCTTCAAATTTTTTTCTAATCCAAGTAAATCCTCATCAAGCTAATAGATAAATCACTATTATTATTAGACCTCCAATAACTATGATTCCTGTATTATCCATGAATGTTATTTTATAAAATAAATTTATCTACAGATATCTTTTTTGCTTCTATCCTATGACAGCAAGACACCTCCGAAATTTATATATCCTGCACGAGTATGTTATATAACGTTTGCTTCTGTGCGACATAGAGTGTCGTATAGAGGTCCGAAATGGTATGTTTTGCGACGTATAATGTCGTAAAATATGCCTAGATCAGATAGTTGTGGGACATCTCTCCAGAGGCGAGCAGGCCTGATTTTGTCTTATTTTTCGTTGATGAGATTTTCACTGTTGCAATTTCTTTCCTCTTCTCTATACACAAAACGTTTTACAATTCAATACCTCAATGCTCCAAAAGCTTCCCAATCTCCAAGACTTCCTACAATCCAAAATTCAGCCTACAAACTGACCTGCTTTTCTGGAACATCTCTTGGCGAAGCTGGATGCTCATATCAAAGATGGTGGGAAAGCGTTAATACTTACCTTGACCAAAAAATCTTCTGAAGAAGTGACGAATTTTCTTGTCTCCAAGTGATATAAAGCATTCTATCTTCATAGCGAAATCGCGACGATGGATCGCTGGGAGATTATTAAGAAACTGAAAACAGGGACTATAGATATCATTGTCGGTGTGAATTTATTGAGGGAGGGGATTGACCTGCCTGAAGTGACTTTCCTTGCGATCTTAGATGCAGATAAGGAATGATTTCTGCGTTCTACCACTTCGCTTATCCAGATCATCTGACGCGCCTCCAGGAATCCTAAAAGTGAAGTAGTATTGTATGCTGACCACTTCACGGAGTCTATCGTGAAATCACTGCGAGAAACCTATCGTCGTCGTCGTATCCAAGATACATATAACAAGCAGCATCATATTGTTCCTCAGTCTGCTACATCCAACGTAAAAAATTTAGAAGTAGTAAAAACTGATGAGGTCCTGAGCCAGACATTTCAAGGACTTTCTATGGGCAAAGTGAAGAGGCTCAAAAGAATGACGAAAGTCGAAAAGGGCATCATTCTCAAAGATCTGAAAGTACAACTTGATGAAGCGATCAAGCTTTGGGAATTTGAAAAAGCAGCGGAGGTTCGTGATCAAATCAAGGAGATTTCTGGAGAATAAGTTACATTGTCGTTCCGGCGATAAGTGTTGCGGCCGGAATGACAATTATTCAGTAGTCAGTGTCATATGATTATATGGTATCTTGATGCCATATTTTTTAAAATTTTCCAAGAGTATCGGTTTAATTTCTCTTGCGATGATCATTGGTGATTTTTTGTGAGGATCAGAAAAGAAAAATGATTTCAATCCGATACCGAAACCATCGAATGATGTGATGATGGTATTGGTATATTCAGGATATAATACGCCTTTGTATCCATTGATGGTCTGTAATAATAATGATTTAACCTGATCGATATCTGTATGGCGAGGCACTTTAATCTCTAGTTCTCCTCTCATAAGCGGTTCTGATTTGAGTGTCTTAATCGGTGTCTGCGACATGATGCTATTTGGAATAATTGTTCTCCTTTTATCAAATGTTCTGATGACGGTGTATCTGATATTCACTTCTTCGACTGTTCCTGTCATATTTAAGCTTCCCATAAATTCCAGATAATCGCCTATCCTGATCTTTTTATTGGTGAGCAGCATGACTCCGGAAACCATATTTTCTATTGTTGTCTCCATAGCAAATCAGAAACTCAATGATATTCCTCACATCAAGATAGCTGTATCAAAACCTATGATCTGGAAGATTGCCAGTACATTGAAAATCATTAATATGATGAAGATGACGCTTCCTGCGAGATGAGAAACTTTTTTGGAGTACACATCTTCCTGCAGTGAATTCGATTCTATTCTTTTCCTGACTTTCTGGACGATGATTTTGATGATGATATAGATACCAATAAAAACTCCAACTGCGAGCAATCCTTTGAGGAAAATCTGCTGTCGGTTTTTGATGAGGTCTTGTATGAGTTGTGGAATGATTGCATTAAGCATCCGTTATCTTTCTTTCTGTATAATAAAAATTATTTCTGCAGTTGATCAGTGATTTTCTGTTTGTCTTCCGATCATTCGAAATTGATTGTCGTGATATTGTAAGGGACATCTATATTGT
This sequence comes from Candidatus Absconditabacterales bacterium, assembly GCA_041679065.1. GTDB lineage: Bacteria > Patescibacteriota > Gracilibacteria > Absconditabacterales > Absconditicoccaceae > CAJBLF01. The sequence goes on along the minus strand of JBBABI010000016.1, from coordinate 8,437 downwards.
TTTTGGTGAATTCTTCTCCGATTTTCTGTGAAATCTGTCCCAATGCGATTTCTTGCAATACTCCACAATTAGGATCAAAGCTGAAGATTGCTTTGAATTCTATGCTGCTATCTAGGAAATTTGATAAGAAGACCTTCGTGTTTTCTTTGTCTTTGACGATATCAAAACTATTAACAGCTGCTTTGATGATCTCGATAACTTTGTTGTTGTCGCTATCATAGCTTGCTCGTGCCATGACGGTTAATTTAATGACTGGCTCTGAACTGAATGTCTTGATTGGACTCGTGATGAGGGTCGTATTCGGAATAACGACCTGTCTGAGATCTAAAGTCCTGATAATGGTATATCTTATGGTAATTTCTTCTATCCTTCCGAAATAGACTTGATCAGCATTGATCTCTACGATATCGCCGATCCTGAATTCTTTAGTATACAATATCATGATCCCTGCGACCATATTTCCCAATATTTCCTTGAATGCGAGTCAAACTCCGAATGATATTCCTCATAAGATCAATCCGACATTAAATCCGACCATTTCGAATCCTATGAAAAAGGAGAAGATGACGAGGATATAAAACGTTATGTCGTGGACTAGTTTTCCGACTTTATCGATATGCTTGCTTTCTCCGCCAGATTTTAGAATTTTTCTTTGTACAAACTTGGCGATCACTTTGGAAATCATCAAAAGGACGAGGATGACTAAGATCGCTCCAAGGATCTTGAGGATGTAAGCAACTATCGGACTATCAAAAATCGAAGTAGTCGCCGCTTCTGGTGTTGTAGTTGGCATTTTTGAATGTTGAAATGTTAAAATGTTGAAATGTTGGTGTATTGGTATATATATTGGTGTATTGGGCTTAGCTCATTTCACTCCCAATAACAAATAACCAATTACCAATTACCAAATTATATTCCTAAAAGTTGTTTTAGCAAAATTTTTCATATCAAAGAGTCATAAAATTAGCCTTTTTTCTCCAAAAGTTATATAATATCGGTTAATCGATTGAAAAAAAAGGAAGAAAGGATAAACAATAGTTAAACAGTCGTCGAACAGTCGTTAAACAATAGATAAACGGTTGTTAAACAGTAGCTATCATTAAACGATTGTTTAGCGCGAAGCGTTTATCGTGAGCAATAGCGAACGTTTATCACGAGCGATAGCGAGTATTTATCGCAACCCTGGCTTGCCGAGGGGAGCTTTTATCATTTTACCGATTTCGATGGATATCATTCAGCACAATTTGCAATCAGAGAAAAAGAAAGGCGTCTCTTATGGGACATTAACTATTGTTATTATTGTGACCTTGCTTGTCGCGTTTCTTGTGTTCAAAAACCTAGGATCTATAGGGAACTGGATTTCTTGAACCATCATCAATGAAACTACGTGATTTACTGTCGGGCAGAGCGTTACCTTATCAGGAGAAATTTTGCAAAATGGTGATTACGTGACGCATACACATACGTTGACAACCAGTGATAATGTTGTTGTCTGACTCAAAAGCAGAACACTTGATCTGAATCAGTATGCTGGATTTGTCCTAGTTCAAGGTGTTGTTGAGAAACTCCAAAATACGTTGTACATCGTAGAAGTGACAGCTATCAGCTGAGCTTCCGCACTCGGTACTTGAGGGTCATGAGCGATCAATACCATGGAGCAGTTAGGGACATATGTATCTGCTGCAGGCGTCTATTTCTCTTATGATTTTGGTAGTGCATATACCATCAATGATAGTTCTAATGGTCAAATTACCATCACTCATATCGCTACTAATCAGAAGATTGTTATTTCCTATTTCTCTTGTACGGCTTCAGATCCCAATAAGAATTGCGCACAACTCGTCCAAAATTTTTCTGCTAATGCTGAGAAGACATTCACTTCATCCAATGGTGATAAGTATTATAAATTGGAAGGCGTTAATTCCTGGTTTGTAGCGAATGGCGATTTCTACGGCTATTTCATCAATGATATCCCCGAACAGGAAGTGAGAGATCTCGCTAACGCAATTATTATCCTCAATAAGGAATATGTAGAAAATACCTTAGCGTCCAAAGTTACTGGTTTATGTACTGATGGAACAACCTCATTGCAAGAAGTGACATCCAAGACGTTGGGCAAGGATTTGAATTATGGATTAGTGCTTTCTCTCCAGTGAAAAATAGCGAGTGGCACTGCACAATGTAAGGTAGTTCTAGATCCTTCCAATACACAATGAGGACAAAAATTAAGCTATATACCCACGATATCCTCATCAGTGACGACAACGACACCTATTACTTCACCGACAACAAGCTCTTCTGATACGCCAAGTAGTTTAGATTTTTCAGTAAAACAATTTCCTATCAATTTAGAAAAAACAATGACGTATACATCTTCCAGGGGTCATAGCATCGTTTTTCCTTCGAGTAATCTTTCTTATGGTGCTGTCCAGGTAGATCAGGATTTATGAATCGCTGGTCTTCGCTGCACTTCTCAGATGAATGTCATCAAATATGCTGATAAGGCGCTATTAAATACTAATCCTACGGTGAAGATTTTTGAATGTACGGCCAAAGGGTCAATCACGCTTCCTTCCAATGCGTTTCTGCAGACCACGCTTTCTGATGGCAGGGTATTTATCATAGAGATGATGAATGGTGCATGGAAAGACTTCGCAAGTAATATCAGTATTCAATTGACACAATAAATCTCACTTTTTCCTCCTTTTTAAAGGAGGGGGACCGCTTGTGGTGGAGGATTTCAAACGAAGCTTTCACATCTTTTCTAAATATTTTTAACGTTTGTATTTCGCTTTGCCTGCCTATCGGACAGGCAGGCTCATTCGCCTGGAGGATTGATATTGTTTGGATTTGCTTTGGACGCTGCGCTTGGCCTCACTTTTGTCTTGATACAAAAGTGAGCAAAAAATCAAGTCGCGACAGACCTGCCTACCGCAGGCAGGCTCGCAGGACTTTTTTTACAGGCTTGTCATTGTTTGTATGTATTTCTATTCTTGGTAGTCCATCTAGTGAGGTCCCACCCTGCGGGCGGGTTCCCGCTCACTTTATGTTAGGACTGGATTTCATGTTAGCTTGGTTTGCTCAGACAGGTGTTGCGACGAAAAAAAACAGCTCAGACAACTTGTAAGAACCAAATCGTTGACTACATTTTTTGCGTCATGAGTATCTACGATATAAATTAATTTTAGAAATGATTTATAAAAAAACCTGAGCAGTGTTTCAGGTTTTTTTTGTTGTTCGGGGTTCAGTGTTTGGTATACGTCTTGATGAAACTAAATATAAATAATAAAATTGTTATCTATTGACTTTATTGTGTAAATAATTATCACTGTTACATAATTTTTGGCTCATTAGCAAAGCATTTTATCTAGTCATAATCTCTCTCATGGAAAAGGAAGTAATAACGCTCCCAGAACCTTTGGTACAACCCGAAGAACCACTAACTCCTGAAAAAATAAAGGAGAAACCAGCTCCGACACCTAATCCATTCACTATCCCTACGCCTCAGATACAGCCTGGACAGGAACCTAGCCCCAAAGCATAATTTATTTAGAGATTTTTCATGGACAAGAAAATACATCCACATCCCTCCATCCTGCAAGCGCTCCAGTCAGAGTCCCAGACTGCTACACCTTTTTCCCGTATCCCATGATTCATAAAAAAATATGCCCTAACCAAAGAACATAAGGAAGAACTGATCTCTATCCTTTCTTCTATCGGCGACAAAGAAATCGCACATCTGGATACCAGAGTGGACAAAATACACAATGATAAGAATGCTTTTGATCCGGAGCTATACGATAAGATCGTCAAGATAGAAAGAGGGAAATGAATCTCCCCCAAGCTCATAGGACTTGCCAAGGAAATCATAGTGAGCGAAATGGGCGCTCCCGCCTATCAGATACTCAAACAGGTGAAAGCCGATCTTGGTGCTTGAGAGATAGATCCATCAGCATTTGACAATCCGCATACTGATCTTTCAGAGAATCTTTCCGATGAAGAGAAACAACTGGTACAACAAGAACAGCAGGTCAGGATCATCATGAATGCCCTTATCATGGGTGCCGGACATAGAATTTTCGATAAAGTAGAAACGGATGAGAAGTATCCTAAGACAATCAATAAGATTTCTCCAAACTTGTATCAAGCCTACTATGATATGGTATATACCAATCTCAAACATATGCGAGAGACGCAGCCCATTGAGCCGATATGAATCAATACGGGGTCTATGCAACTGACCCTAGAAAACAAGGAAACCAAAATAAATATTCAGGCAGATATTTTCCCTGTACTTCTGCATGAAATGGCTAAGGGAGTGGTCGAGTATATCGCATATACAAGATACAATAAGATTGATCCTAAGCTTATTTCATCTATACTTTCTGTCGATTCCCGTCAGTCGGAACATCGGATGATGCTTCTGGGACCGCAGATATATAAGCAGCTGTTTTTCCTGATCAAAGAAGCTATCGCGCAATATGATGAGAAAAAATGACTGCTGGAATACAAAAACAAATCTGATTATATCATCCCTATTCTTTCGCATATCACACAGTTGCCTGTTGATCAGTTTTTGTCATTGATGGAAAATATCTTGAGATATGACCAAGATGGTGCCGCTTCTATCGGATTCATTACAAAGATAATAGACGGGATACATAGCCAATATGAAGCCTACCTCGCAAGCAGCAATGCGCCCAAGGCAAAACTGACCATAGAAGAGATCGTGAAACAGCTGACCCGTGAACTGCAGATGGGAAACGGACTGCGGAAATCCATCACTGCGGCATTGCCGGAAGTCCAATCATTATTACAAGCTGAATGATATACGATCTCAGACAAGAAATTAGCGAAAAAAATCGCAGAACATTATAGGGATCATAAGGACGTATTCCATCCATCAGATCCTGTGAATCGCTCGTTGCTCACGGAAATCAGCGATGCCATCCAATGATTCAAAAAAAGCAGGATAGAGAAAGCCGCATTCAGCCTCGTCCATGAACAGCAGAAAAAATTCCCTAAACGGACGAAGAATCATGAGAAACAAAGCATCAATATCCATCCCAGATTCCCTTTATCCGCTTTGGAGGAAGCCAAAAAGAATATCAATCCTCAAGTAGTGGAAGATATTGATAACCAGGTGCATGAACTGATCCAGAATTGAAGTGTCTCGGAATGGCTCAAGGATCATGATACTATGAACACGATGTTGGCCGATCTCACGGAAAGATTCATCACCTTGGATAGCGTCACTCCGGAATGTATGATGGAGTGGGAAGATAATCGATGACTGTATGAGCTTACTACGATCGAACAGCTCAAAAGGGAATCTGGCGCTATGGGATGACATTGCGTGGCGGATTTTATCAATTCCATTAAGAATGGCTCGCTAAGGGTTTTTTCCCTTCGTCTGGGGACTCAATCTCGTCGGACAATCTGATACGAGCCATGAACTCAATCCATCAATCAGGTGAAATGATATACCAATCAGGTGAAGAATGCAACGCTCACGAGGGATGATCCAGACTATGGGCAAGTCGTGCAGGCATTGAAGTATATGAGTAGACATCTGAAGGTCATGAAAATCAACGATATAAATAAAATCAATGACTGATTGTTGTTGACCAATAAATGACTTCTCTCTCCTGATGAACTTGCGGAAGTTGTCAGGGCAGGGGATATGTATGAAGTCACGATGCTTTCAAATGATGCAAAGATAGTAGTGCCGGAAAAGGATGTGGACATACTTGAGAAATTAAATCTGCTGTACGTAAAGATGATAGAAATCTCCGTATGATGATTTACTATAGAATATAGTACGAAAAGCAAAAAAATGACAATAGACTGAAAATCTACAGGCATGGATAGTGAAAAAGTAGGAACCATCATGGGAAAATTATCATTGCTGCATCTGGATGAATCTTTTGCTGAGTACGAGAGTTATCCGTTTTTCGGCGTAAAAGGATTGTGAGACAATGAAGCTTTCGTGGTAAAGAAGAAGAAATATTGACTGATAAAAAGAGAAAATGGCTCATTCAAGGAGATACTGCCGTGCATATATGATGATCTGCCTGTGTTTGGCGTGGTATGATTGTGAGATAATGAGATCGTAGCGGAGAAAAATGGGAAATATGGTATCATGAAAAGGGATGGTGATGCCTTCAAAAACACACTCTCTTTCGCGTATAATTGTGCACCCGCTTTCTGAAAGGAGTGATTGGCCACTGATGAGGCCTTGGTGCAGAAAGATTTCAAATATGGAATTATAAAAAGAAATGATAATGGGATATGGGAGGAGATGTTATCCTGTGAATATAATCATCCACCCAAGTCTGGAATAGAATGACTGGACCCAGATGAGGTAATAATAAGAAAAAGCGAAAAGGTATGAATTATAAGAAGAGGTGAAGATCACAGATGGGCTGAAGTGCTGTCTTGTGAATATGATGATATACCTAAATTCGGGATAGGAAGATTGTTAGACAATGAAGCTACCATACAGAAAGGTTGAAAATACTGAATCATAAGAAGAGATGAGAATAATCAATGGGTGATAGTCCTACCATGCGTATATAATGACCTCCCAGAGTTTCTGAAGGAATGATTGGCGGAAAATGAGGCTATCGTGCAGAAAGACAGGAAGTATGGAATCATAAGAAGAGGTGAGAATGATATGTGGACTGAAGCGTTGTCTTGTGTCTATGACAGGAAACCCCTATTCCAGGAAAACTGAGATGGGTGGATAAAAAAAGACTGAAAACACTGAATCATAGGAAAAAATGAACATGCTGAACGGGTAGAGATAGTATCTTGTGAATACGACGAAATTCCTAAGTTTGGGACAGAATGATTGGCGTCAGATGAGGCTATCATACAAAAGAATACAAGATACGGGATTATAAGAAGATCAGTAGGTGCGAGCAACCCCACGCTTTCCTGTAAATATGATAAGCCCCCTGAATTTAGAAAAAAATGATTGGCCCCAAACGAAGCTATTGTTCAGAAGGATAGGAAATACGGAATTATACAAAGAGATGAACATAAGATGCGGATAGAGATAGTGCTATGTGCATGTGACAGTATTTCTGCATTTTGAAGTAATTTATTATGAGATAATGAAGTTACTTTGAAAGAGGATCAAACGATTTGCATCACAAAGAAGCTTCCTAAATTTGGCGTCGAATGATCAGAATATGATCAAGTCAAAGTGAAGATAGATGGAAAGGACTGTATCTGGAAAAAGAATGATGATGGGACTCGGAACCAGACATCATTTTATACGTACAATAAAGTTAAGTTCTGAATACCATGATTGGATACTAATGAAGCTGTGGTAAATAGACTTTGACACTTTTATGGAATCATAAGAAAAGGTGATGATGATCTATGGATAGAGACACTTCCTTCCACTTATTATGAAATTCCTCAATTTGGACTCCCATGATTGGATGCTAATGAAGCTAAGGTCCAAAAATCAAAGAGTTGCTGAATCATAAGGAGAAATGATGATAATACATGGACGGAGACGCTCCCTTGTGAATATAGTGATGTCCCTCAATTCGGAGTACTATGATTAGGCGAAAATGAAGCAGTGGTGAAGAAATATAATTCATACAGTGCCAATTTATACTGAGTTCTCAGAAAACAGATTGATGGGACGCGGATACCATTAGTACCCTGTGAATATCAGAAAATTCTTTGATTTGGATTGAATTGATTGAGACGTGATCATTCCCGAGTACAAAAATCCTGAGGATGGTGAATCATACAAAGGAATGTAGATGGGACGTGGACTGACATATTGGCATGTAAATATGCTAGTTATATCTACTGAGATATGAATATATACCCAGTGCGCTATTATGATCAAACACATCATGGAGTGTGCATCCTACAAAAGAATAGTGAAGGAATATGGACAGAAATAGTGCCATGAGACTATCAATCTATAAATTTTACCGTAGAATGATTATGAAAAAATGAAGCCGTGGTAAGAAAATACGACCACTATGGGATAATCAGAGTGCATGAAGATGGGACTCTGACACAAGTATTAGACGATATATATGATAAAATCTTAGAATTAAGCAACAATGCAGCTATCGTCTGTAAAGATGGCGAGGTTTTTGTCATAAGAAAAGTCGCTGATGGGAACCGGGAAAAGATTTTCTTCAATGGTTATGATGAGATACTGCAGTATGGGACAGGATGACTATGATCCGATGAGGCTGTGGTGCGCAAAGATGGAAAGGTAGGTATCTTGAAAAGAAAGAAGAATGGAGCGGAGGAACTTATATTGTCTGAATATATGATGAAGGATTTCGGCAGATTCTGATTGGGAGATCGTGAGGCAAAAGCAAAAAAAGAGTGATGGGGTATGTGAATCGTAAAAATAAATGAAGATGGTACGATCAGAGAATTGTTGCCTTGCATC
>JBBABI010000015.1:0-21151 GCA_041679065.1 Candidatus Absconditabacterales bacterium | reverse complement strand
CTATGAGTGACGGTATAGAGCTTCATTTCTCTGGTTTGCACAAAATCTTCCAACATATCTGCCACTTTGCCGACGGTCTCTACATCAAGGTTGTTTATAGTTTCATCTAAGAACAGAATAGGGGAGTGGATATAAGAGGAAATAGAAAGCATCCAGACTATTTTCAAGATAACCAACTGACCTCAGCTTAGTGATTTAATTTCTCTCGTGCCCTTTTCGTCAGTGATAGTCGCCTCAAGTTCTAGTTTATCAGAAGCGGTTTTGATGAGTTCGAGTTTGATCTGATAGTCGACGACTTGCGTTAAATAGTTATTGATGATATCATTCAAAACCGGTAAACTATCCTGCAGTACGAGCAATAATAATTCTCTCGCGAAAATATTGTACAATTCTCCGAGGAGTTTTTCTTCTTCCTGCAGTCATTTGACCTGCATCTGGATACCAGCAAATTCATTGATCAATACTGATAAATCACGACCGATCTCTTTCAATGCTATCGTAAGACTTTCTACCATTTGCAAACGCTGGGGTTGAAGTAGCTGTAACTGGTTGAGGATTTCTGTCCGTTCGCTTTCGTAGCTGGAAAGTTGTTTCACGGTCTGCTCAAGAGTTTCTTGCATTGCCGAAATCTGCGCAGCATATTTTTCTTTCTGTGATTTTAGGCTTTCTATCTGGCGTAGCGCTTCTTCTAGTGAGCTAATCTCTTTATCCAATGATTTTATTTTCTGCTCAGTCTCTTGATAGGTCTGAAATTTTTCTTGCAGATTTTTATATGCAACTTCCGTCAAAAAGTCCTTTACTTGAGCAATACTGGCTTGTAAAGTTTCTTGCTCTTTTCTTAATGATGTAATATTTTTTGTAATCTCGCTTCATGCAGAATTCTCTTTCAATTCGTTTTTCTTTTGCATTAACATCGCATCATTCTCTTTGATTTTCCTTTCCAATAATTTCTTTTCTTCCAGAAATTTCTTCTTCTGATCTTCCAATGCATCGAAATGCTGCTTATTGATTATTTTAATGAAAGGACAGTTAGTGCCTATCTTCTGACAATCAAAGGTCGCTTGCGTATCTTCATCTTTTTCAAAAATGATAATTTTTTCTCACAAGCGATCATGCTGTTCTTTAAGGTCAGTAATTTTTTCTTCCAAATTCTTTATCTCTTGTTCGCCGCTTGTTTTCTGTTGAGACATGCGAAGCTCATGATTCTTGATCTGTAAGTCGAAATTCTGTACTTTCTCATGAGCGTTCTTTCAGAACGTGATAAGTCCATGCAGAAAGAAAGCTACATCGCTCACATGGATATTTTCAGGCAAAGGAATATCTAGATCTGCTTTATGCGCCGAATAAAATGTTTGAAATGCTTCTCTCGGCATAGCGGCATCTATCACTTCCTGTTCTTGCTGACGTGCTTGTTTCTGAGCTTTCAATGCAGTAATCTTCTCTGGATCTAAGGAAGAGATTCTCTGATCTATCTCCTTGATCTGTTGTTGGTTGGTCGTAATATTCTTTTTCGCTGTTTTGGTTTGTGAAAGAAGGTTCTCTTTTTCTTTACTGATCATCTCTTTCTCATGTTCCCATTCTTGGTGTTTTTTGAGATGAGTGGCAAGCCATGATTCCAGATCTGTAACGAGATGAGCAGGAAAATTCGTCAACGAGAAATCAGTAATAGTTACTTTCTCTTTGATAAAATTGATGTCGCTAATGAAATCATGATATTCCTTTTTATCGATATATTCTTTCAGCCCCAAATACTCCTTGAACTCCAGAAGACTCGTGAATGTCTGTTCATAATTACCTAATAATCACTTCAATCTGCTGTCATACTTCGACGTATCGGCGGTCGCTTTGAGCTTATAATAGATCTCCCTTTTCTTCTCGGCGATAACTTCCTTACCCTCATCGATAGAGAGGAGATTAAAGACGTTTTTCAAAACATTCAGCCTCTCAGCAGGAGTTAGCTGAAAGATATTCGCAGAATCTTGCATGAGGAAAACGGTATTGAGAAAAACTTCTTTGGGCGTCAGCATGCTCTGCAGCATTTGCTGGAGATCGGTCTCGTTCTTGAACGTAAGCTCTTCAAGTTTCATGTGGAGATCCTTTATCATATCCTCAATATCCACATCTTTCGCCAAAATTCACAACTTATTCTTTTCTCTTCGCTCGGCAATCCTCAATCCCTGCCTACCGGTCAGGCAGGCTCAATTCTCAATCTCTCAATTTATTTTGTACCATGTAGACGAGCAGCTATCCTTTGATTTCCCCGCTTTAAGATTCCTTATCAGCAGATAAAGCTCGTCATTCGCTTCAAATAAAATTTTGATAAATCCTTCTTTAGACTGAGCATTGAGCATATTCCTATTGGCATGTTTATACAGACCAAACATCGGTCCGTCAAAGAAAAGGAAGCTTTTTCATGCTCCTATGGGCGCCTTGATCAGATATTTTCCGTTTACAAAAAAACAGGTGAGCACCTGCTCCTTGAAGGGACCTATATTGTAGTAGGATATGGCGTGGAGATTCATGTCAGAAGTGTACAGGAATGCTCATTTTTTTCAAGGTGTTTATATGAAAATAAAATCTGCTCTTTGTCAAACGTTTTTCCTTGCTATCATCGGATTTCTTTGTCTTTTGGAAAAAATTGCTTAGAATGGAAATGGAATAAAGTTCCCTCTTTATCTAAAGAGGGGGGACCACGAAGTGGTGGGAGATTTTGTTAAAGAAAATCCTCCGCCCGCCTAGGCTGGCACCTCCTTTCCGTAAAGGAGGAACTCAATATTTACCATTCTTTTCCCTTCCATGCACATAGACGATCTCCAACATCATTCTCCAACCAAACCGAAAAACACGCTCCAGAAACTCCGAAAAGAAGTCAGAGTCTTTGTTATTTTTTTTGTTGTAGTAACGGTAGTGATGATCGTATTTACCAATATCAATCTCTTTATTGCGAGTTTCAATAATCTCTTTGACGCTTCTGTACCTAAGGTGCAAAATATCACAAAAACCGATTCTTCTGAAAATAATGATATTGCTACCATTATCGATAAATCCGATGCTACAACAGATGAGATCAATGCACTTCTGGAAAAATATCAGAGCTGATGGCAGGAAAATAATGATATATCGGAATCGTCCGAATGATTCCTGAGATCAAAGCTCAAGGATTATTCTTTTGCATTCAATACCTTGCCTCCGATCAATGAAATTGTTATCCCTTCATTGGGATTGGAAATCCCTATCATAGAGATAAAAAATAAGGATGTTGCAGATTTCTCTCAGGGAGATTTCGATGAAGAGCTGATGAGCGGAGTAGTGAAATATCCGACTACGCCCGATCCTTGAACTGATGGCAATACGCTGATCTTCGGTCATACCAGTCAGGAATTCTGGAAAAAAAATACATATGGAACTATTTTCAAAGGCATTCCAAAATTGGAAAAATGAGATACTGTCAAAATTATATGGAATGGAAATCTCTATGAATATCAAGTGGTAGATAAATTTATCGTTACGCCAAAACAGGTCAATGCCCAATATATGTCCTATCAGAATGCAGGAGATTCTTATGTTACCTTGATGGGCTGTTATCCGCTCGGTACTGATAAGAATAGGATCATGGTGGTAGCGAAGTTAGTGAAGTAAGTATTTTTTTTGTTTTTTTTAGCTACGGACTGCCGTCCGCAGTCAAAATAGGTCGTGCCTCCGGCACTTTATTTTTTTTTGTTTTTAAAAGCTACGGACTGCCGTCCGCAGTCACAGAGAGGCCGTCCGCACTAGGCGGACTTTCAATTGGTTATATGACAAACATGTAAAGTCCCAAACCTGCCCACCTCTGGTGGGGGGACGATCTATATAACAAGCTTTGGACGGAAGTCCAAAGCGACATATCAAATCATTCATATAAGTCCCAACGGGACGACCTATAATTAATCAAACACGTATTTCTCATCAAATGGCACATTAAATTTTCTTAATAATCAAAGGTATTCGTCTTTGAATAACGTTTTTTTGTGATGTGTTTTTTGTCTGTAGATATAATTACAGACAGTTTTCACTTCAGATTGCGCGTAAGAAAAACATCCATACCCAATTTGCCATTGAAATCTATATGTATACCGATTCTTTTCATTGATAAATTTGGAACTAATCGCTTTGACTTCCTGTATGAGTTTGGCAGGAGAATAACTTGGATGAAGAACTACAAGCATATGCAGATGGTCTTCCACATTATTGATCGCCAGCATCTTACATTTACGATCAGGTGATTGGAGGATGCTTGTGATATATTTTTGCAACTCATCATCGTGTTGAGGAGATAGTATGCGTTGCCTAAATTTTGTTCAGAGTATACAATGTAAGTAGATTTGAGTATAAGACATTTTTTTAATAATGATATAAATGCGGCGAGATTCTATCCCTAAAAAATAAGAAAAAAATGGACAATAGTAAGAAAAAGGCCATTTTTTTAAGAAAATAACAAGAAGAGGCTAGTTCATAAGCGCAATAAAAAAATGCTCCAAGATTTGACAAATCAAAAAAAAAGATATAATTAGTTATATTAGATTTTATATACTAACCCTTATTATCATGACACCTCCTATTGAATGAATAGAAATCAAGGATTCTCAGCAAGCGAAACTGGTGATTTCTAAATTAGATGAAAAAGAGAAATCATTGCTTCTGAGTGCTCTGAATGAAGAGAAAACATGAAATGCTGTCAAAAAAACTGCTGGTGATGTTAGTGCCTTAGTTGAAAAATTTGCAGAGTCTTTTTATAATAGCAAGCCAGAAGGTCAGGATGCTGATGAGCTACAAGCGAGTAATAAAGGGTTGAAAGAACCATTTATGAAAGGATATAACGACGAATTTGCGGAGTTTAAAGCTCTTCCTATCGGTAAGATCCAAGACGTATTCAAACAATCCTATTTTTCGACTCCTTTTTTTGGTACTGATCAACTAATTAATGAACCGTATGGTGTCTGAGCTGCTCTTGGACGTTTTTTAGGTATCTTGTCTCAGACTGATAAGAGTGCGATAGATCTTATTTTTCGTATAAATGGTGCATGTGTTGAGTTTACAAAAGTGATTTCTAAGTTGAAGAGAGAGAAATTTGATATGAATATAATTAAACAGGCTTTTAAAAACATTGATCAGTCAAACCTTACTTCACCTAAAGCTGTTAAAAATTTTAACACTTTGGTTGCAACACTTAAAATAATTTAGTTGCATTAATAAAACAATAATTATTGGGTGAGGTAATCATACAAATTATCAATTTAAAATTATAAAAATCTGCATTTCGATGCAGATTTTTATAAACAAAATTCTACATATCGGTAGGCAGATTGCCGGAATGACGATTTATAGCTTGAATTCAGCTAGGAAAAGCGTATACTCTCATCAATCAAGACATGCTTTTTGACTAAAGCTTTGCCCAAAGGCTTTTTTTTAATTTTACTCGTATCTAATGCAGATAAGAAATATCGCAATCATCGCCCATGTAGATCATGGGAAGACGACCTTGGTAGACCAGCTGCTCACGCAATCTGGCACTATGAAGATGGCCGAAGACCAGAATCTCATCATGGACAGCAATGATCAGGAGAGGGAAAGAGGGATCACTATCTACTCCAAAAACACTTCGGTCATGTACAACGGAAACGTCATCAATATCATCGATACTCCCGGACATGCTGATTTCGGAAGCGAAGTGGAGAGAGTGCTGAAAATGGTGGATAGCGTCTTACTCTTGGTCGACGCCTATGAATGACCTATGCCACAAACCAAATTTGTCCTCAAAAAATCATTAGAACTTGGACTCAATCCGATCGTGGTGATCAATAAGATCGATAAAGAGACGGCTAGGCCCGTCTTGGTGATCAACCAGCTTTTTGATTTGTTCTTCGCGCTTGGAGCTACGGATAAGCAGGCGGATTTTCCTATCATCTATTGCAGCGCCAAAGGCGGATATGCGTTTGATGATATGAAGGATTTCGCTGAAGCTAAAGAGAAAAAAAGTATTTTCCCGATGTTTGATCTGATAGAGAAAGCAGTTCCGCCAGCGCCAGACTATTCTGATAAACCCTTCCGTATGCAAATAGCGAATCTCGGCTATGATGACTTCATCGGCAGACTCGGTATCGGCAGAGTATATGAATGAACCGTTGCTCAAGGGCAGGACGTCATTGTTTTTGATAATGATGGGAACCAAAGAAAAGGGAAAATAACCAAAATATTCACGACGCTGGGAATTTCCAGAGTAGAAACCAAACAAGCACGTTGCTGAGATATTGTTACGATTGCCGGCATTCCTAATATATATGTAGGTGAAACAATTGGTGTACAGTGATGTGAACCTTTCTCGCCGATCAAAGTAGATGCGCCGACTTTGACCATGGATTTTCTGGTCAATGATTCACCATTCGCCGGGAAAGAATGAAAATTAGTAACGTCCAAAAATATTCAAGAAAGACTGCAAAAGGAATTACAAACCAATGTCGGATTGGAGATAAACTTTGATAAGTGATGAAATAGGTTCGCTGTTTCCGGCAGGGGAGAGCTTCATTTATCCGTACTCATTGAAACCATGAGGAGAGAAGGATTTGAATTACAGGTCTCTGCTCCGCAGGTGATTTTCAAAACCGAGAATTGACACAAAACCGAACCGATAGAACACGTCATCATCTACGTAGATGAAAAATCCACTGGCACCATCATCGATATGGTCGCCAATAAGAAATGACAACTGATGAATATGACTACCGTGAATGGTATCATTACTATGGAATTTGAAGTACCGACCAGAGGATTACTCTGATTTAGATCTCAGTTTATCTTGCTGACCAAGGGGGAGTGAATCATGTACAGTTCGTTTTCTCATTATGCACCATACAAGGGAGAAATACCTAAGAGAACGACAGGATCTATGATTAGTATAGAAAATGGGAAATGCATGAAATACAGTATCTGGAAATTGCAGGAAAGAGGGAAGATATTTATCCTTCCGGGCGCATCCATGTACGAGGGCATGATTGTCGGCGAAAGCGCGAAACCAGGAGATATGGTCGTCAATCTTACCAAAAATAAGCAGCAGACCAATGTCAGAGAGAGCGGAAACGATGAAGCGATGAGACTTGAACCGATTATTCCACTTACCTTAGAAGATTCACTTGCCTATATCAGCACTGATGAATATGTAGAAATCACGCCAAAAAACATTAGACTCAGAAAAGTTTATTTGACAGATTCCGATAGAAAAAAGGCCGGAAGAGGATAATAGAGGTCGTACCTCCGGCACTCTACGGACTCCCGTCCGCAGTCAAAATAGGTCGTCGGCATTCGCGGACTCTACGGACTCCCGTCCGCAGTCAAAATAAGTCGTACCTTTGGTACTCTACTTGTTTTCATTAGCTCAATGAAAAGTCCCAGCGGGACGACCTATAATTATTCAAACACAAATTTCTCATCAAATGGTACATTAAATCTTCTTAATAATCAGAAAATTTCGTCTTTGAATCTTGTTTTTTTGTGATGCTCTTTTTGCCTGTAGATATAATTACAAACGGTTTTTACTTCGGATTGCGCATAAGAAAAACATCCATATCCTATTTGCCATTGAAATGTATAGCTATATCGTCAGCTCTCATTAATGAATTTAGAACTAATCGCTTTGACTTCTTGCATGAGCTTGGAAGCGGAATAGCTTGGATGTAAGCATACAAACATATGCAGATGGTCTTCCACATTATTGATCGCCAACATTTTGCATTTACGACTCGGAGCTTGTACGATGCTGGTGATATATTTTTGCAATTCATCATCGTGTTGAGGAGCTAATATGCGTTGCCTATATTTTGTTCCGAAGATGCAATGTAAATAAATTTGCGTATAAGACATATATCAAAGCTAATGATATAAAATTATATAGCGGCTATTTTATCTCTATAAAAGTAGAAAAAAACGGACAAAAGTAGGAAGAAATTATTTTTGTTCTGCTACGATTTTCTCAAACCTCCCTTGTAAATCATAAGTAAATCCCTATGATATACCTTCAATTTATCTATTTTTTTCCATCTTTCTATTCTTCCATTTTTCAATTTTTCAACCCCTTTTCTTATGTTATTCTCCTCATTCAACCTCAAACCCTGATTACTCAAGGCATTAGCAGAAATGAAATATGACAATGCTACCGATATCCAGGCGCATGTCATCAGATCTACGCTTGCTGGTAAAAATATCGTTGGGCAATCTCAGACCTGAACTGGTAAAACTGCTGCCTTTCTCGTTCCTCTGCTGCAAAGAATAGATACCAATACGACGTGACTGCAGGCACTCATCCTTGCCCCGACCAGAGAACTCGTCAATCAGACCGGAGAAGAGATTTTTCAGCTTACTAAATATTATAGGGTCAATGCGGTGTGTATCTATGGTGGCGCCAGTCCGGTGATTCAGAAAAAGAATCTCCAGAGAGGACCAAGTATCATAGTTGCGACTCCCGGGAGATTATTAGATTTTATCAATCAAAGGGTGGTAGATCTCAGTAAGGTAAAATTCTTGATATTGGATGAAGTGGATAGGATGCTGGATATGTGATTTATCCGTGATATCCAGAAAATACGAGGACAGATGAAGCAGCTTCAGCAGACGTCAACCTTTAGCGCGACCATTAGTCCTGAGATCAAACAGATTATCCAAGAACACATTCCCGAGTATGAATTTATCAAGATAGGTGAGGCAGTGACCGTGGATAAGATCAATCATAGTTTTGTCAGTGTGGCTCATCAGGATAAAGTGTTCAATCTTCTCAACATCATCAAGAAACATATCAATGATAAGATATTGGTGTTCACGCAGACCAAAAGGAATACCAAGACCATCAGCTTCGCGATAGAGAAATCTGGTTACAAAGTTGGCATGCTCAATGGCAATATGAGTCAAGGGAAAAGGAATTCCATGCTCAAAAGCTTCAAGGATGGTGATCTCAGAATTATGGTCACGACTGATGTCGCAGCCAGAGGACTCAATATGGATAACGTCGGTCTGGTCGTAAATTTTGACGTTCCCAAAGAATCGCAGAGTTATATCCACAGGATAGGCAGGACCTGAAGAGCCTGAGCGTACGGTAAAGCAATTATGTTGGTTTCTCCGGAAGAACAATTTCTTTTTAATGATATCGAAAAGACACATCGTACGAGAATCAAAAGATCTGACCACCTTCCCGTTGTGGATACACAAGGAAAGTTTACGACCTGCCGTCTGGATAAGTCTACGGATAAGTTCGGCAAAGGAAGGTCCAATCCAAATAAATTAAGGCAAGGCACTCCAGCTCAATGACCCAAGACGTATTCCCAGCATAAGAGTCATTACGCTCCCAAAAGAGATGATCGTGGATGATCAAGACCATGAAGTTCAAGCGAAGCAACTCATGGGCCTAAGAAGATATTTCGTGGAATAGGAAGATGATATGGATCTCCCAGTAGTGCATCTACAGGAAGAAAGTATAGGTAGTTCTGCCTTTGTCTTGATTTATAGAAAAATTATGGTTATTGCTGATCGGCACATTAAATATCCATTTCCAATATTTCATCATATTGCACCAACCCATGCTTGCTATAGAAGCTAAGCGCTTTTTTGTTTTGTGCAGATACGGAAACCCTTATTCTCTGTATTCACTTCGTTTTTGCTCGCTCCTTGAATTTCTCAACAAGAGCTCACCCGATGCCCTGGCTTCTATACACGTCAGATACGAACATGTTATCTAATTCGACGATTGCATCCAGCGTTCTGCAGGGATTCTTTTTTTTTGGTATGCCGCAAAGATATCCTATGCATGCATGCGATTCAGTTTCTTCAGCGACTACTACGCAATCATCTTCGTTCGTGATTGCATGAGAGAAATAATCGGTTCATTTTTCGCTATACGTCCGCTCCGTATTTAATGTGATATCGTATTCTTTCTGCTCTTTCTTGAATAGCAAAAGATTTAGCGATTGGATATCTTTGAGATCATTGATGGTTGCTTGTCTGATGATGTATTGCATGAAAGCTGTGATTATTAAACGATTATCTTCTATCTTGTGTGAAATCATGTGCTCTTCGATTATTTTTTTGGCCTGTTAATTCTTTCCTCTTAAGGATTTCTTTTTGTTCTTCCAGAACCTTTTTCAGGCTTTGTCTTCATTGTTTAGTAGTATAATCGACTGCAGAAAATTGAGGGATTTTTTCTCATGATAGGATCTTCTGGATTTCTGATGATGGTTTCATGTGAATATGGATACATATTAAATGAATTTAGATTCCGGCTACAGCCCTGCATGCCTTCGGTATGTAAACCTGCCGGTAGGCAAGTTCGCCTTAACCCAGCTTTGCTGGACTGACGCGCCGGAATGACAATTTAATACGCCCTCGCGAATAACACTCTTCTCTTGCTTGGATTTCAAGTGATGATACATTTTCCCTGTTCTTCTGGCTGATTAAATGGCAAACAACGGATCGTAGCCGAACACTCATCTTGGATTTTTTTTGCAGTTCATGCTGTGCCATCCCGATGAGCCAGGACGAATCCTTTGGCTACTTTTTCTTTGAAATCTTCATAGGTATCTACGACGAAGGTATTTGCTTCTCTGAATGCCTTATTTTTTTTGAAAAGATTATTCTGTTCTTTGTAGAGATATTTATCGATATTGAGATCGACGTCTTCCAATTTCACATTCTCTTTCTCCCCGGATTCTCTTTTATAGAGTTCTACCGTACCATTGGCTATATCCCTAAGTCAGACTGCGATTCTCAGTGGTACGCCCTTAAGCTCGTATTCATTGAATTTCCATCCTGGACTTCTATTATCATCTTCATCCAGTTTCCATCTCAGATTGATGGATCAGGTGAAATATTTGGAAGGGAAAGACAAGGTAGTAGATTGAAATCTTTCTATGAGTGGCTGGATATACTCCTTGATCTTGGTCAATTCTTCCTCGGTCTTGAAGATAGGAACAATGACGACGTGCAGGGGAGCCAATGCGGGAGGTATAATAAGTCCTGTGTCATCGGAGTGCGCCATGATGAGGCCTCAGATTAATCTGGTAGAAACTCCTCGTGAAGTAGCATAGACATATTCCAGTTCATTCTCTTTATTTATGAATTTTACATCAAATGCTTTAGCGAAGTTTTGTCATAAGTTGTGGCTTGTCCCTGCTTGTAAGGCTTTCCCATCCTGCATCATAGGCTCAAATGCATAGGAAGTGATTGCTCCAGCAAATTTATCATGCTCTGGTTTAGGTCCAAGGAGCGGAGAAATTGCCATAAAATTTACGCAAAAATCATTATATACATCAAGCATTTTTCTTGCTTCGTCATCTGCTTCTTGAGCGCTTGCATGGGCAGTATGTCCCTCTTGCCAGAGAAATTCACCGCTTCTGAGAAATAGTCTGGTTCTCATTTCTCGTCTTACGACATTTGCTCGTTGATTGATGAGGAGCGGTAAATCACGGTAAGAGTGGATCCATTCTTTATAGCTATTCCAGATAATGGTTTCTGAGGTAGGACGGACGATCAGTTCTTCTTCAAGTTTTGCTTCAGGATCTACGATCAGCCCTTTCCCATTGGGATCGTTTTTGAGCCTATAATGGGTGACAATAGCGCATTCCTTAGCGAAATGCTCCACATGTTCCGCTTCTTTACTCAAAAATGATTTCGGGATGAAAATCGGGAAGTATGCATTTACATGCCCTGTATTTTTAAACATTTTATCAAGGACATCCCTGATGTTTTCCCAAAGTGCATATCCGTAGGGTTTGATCACCATACATCATCTGACTGCAGAATTCTCTGCTAATTCTTGAGCGAGTTGATTGTACCATTCGCTGTAGTCTTGAGCTCTTGATGTTAATTTGGTCATGGATGGACTATCTACAAAATAAAGTTTAGTTGCTTAATAACGTTGTTATTGGTTATTTGTTATTGGTAATTGGGCGGCCGATTATTTAGCCCTTTCTTTTAGTGCGCTTATAAAGTTATTTAATTTTTTTCAAAGAATATTTAGATTTGATCGTACATTTTTATATGTATCTTCTGATATTAGTTTTCTGTCATACATTAGTTTCAGTCGGTGCTTGGTTTCAAATAATGATCATCTGGAATTATAATAGAACTTTGCTGAGTCTAAATAGTGGAATCTTCAATATCATTCAGCGATATTAGCTCCTATACTGTCCATTGACCTGATATATTGTAATCAGATTGCTTTCTTAGTCATATAATCAAATGTCACAAATACTTCTCGTGAAGTCTTACTCAAGGATACGGCCATTTGATAGATTTCCAAGTTTTCTAGAGATTTATCCATCTTTTTCTGCGTAAAAATTTAAATTTCAATGTATCAACTCCCCAATATACCAATATACAAATACACCAATATACCGGTGTACAATCCAATTGTAGCAAAGCCAGCCCAAACCGACCTTCCAAGAAAGCCAGTCTTTTTATATTAATTCGTAAATTATTGTTTTCTTTTGAGGAAGAATCCAGTAACGAATAAGATTCCCAGAACGATCAAAAGCATTCCACCGATCATTCCTCTCAAAATATAAAGTCCTCGTATCAGGATAAGGATTCCTAAAATAGTATAAATCTTTTCTTCAGTACTGGAAACTTCTCGTCGAGCTCAGATCTTAGTTCCGATTTCTTTTCCTTCAGCTTTTACGACTTTCGCTTCTTTCTCTACAGATTTTGCGAATAATTTAGCCTTTTTTTCTACATTGGCAACAGTTACTTTGTTGTCAGTTTTTTTTACTGGTTTTTTTGCAGGCATTATTTTTTATAGTAAAAAAATAAAGTGATTGAAGTTAATATAAGAATATCTTAAGCAGTGTCAAAGCATTTTTCCGGTAATTACATTTTGATTTCCATACTGCTCAATGGTTGTTTGACGGCAATCTTATTTTTTGATCTAATAAAGAGACCGAGAGAAATGATCCTTCTTACGGTAGTTATCTCATCAAGCAGCGCGTGATTGACATATTTTTCACTGGAAAGCGGTAAATGTTCCAAATGAACAGAAATCGTGTTTTCTGATTTTGTGACTTTGAATTTTTGTAATTCAAGATAAATATATTCAGCGAGAAATGGCGCAAATGGCGCGCATAACTTCATATATCTTTCCAATATTTCAAACAAAGTATGATACGCAGAAATTTTATCTGCATCCATGCCTGATGCCCAGAATCTTCTTCTGGATCTTCTAATAAACCGGTTATTTAACATATCTACAAAGCTGAGAATAATTTTTGCTCCGCCATCCAAAACATAGACATCCATCTGTTTCTCTAGTTCTAAACCGACTTCATGAATTGCTGCTAGAATCCATTTATCCAATTCATTCGTAATAGGCAGTGTAGGGAGAGGAATACATTCCAGTTTTCCCATAGTTATCTGATGCGGTTCATTATTTTCATACAGGTAAGATCGAAGAATATCAAATACCGGATTATGAGAGATGAGCAAAACTTTTTTACCGGCAGTTGCTTCACATATCTTTTTATAAGCTCTCAGTTCATTCCCAGAAAGAGCAGAAAGTCATTCCTCCTGGATAATTTCTACCTCTTTATTTCTATAGAGTTTCAAAATCTCCTGAACTCTTTTCGCGGTAGTGACTGTCCTGACAAACGGAGAAGTGTAAATCACGTCGGGATCCACTCTCAGAACACGTTCTATAAAATCAGCTTTCTCCATATCATCCAGAGCTTCTTGGGTAAGTGTTGCTTTAGATTCTTGTCAGGTAGCTTTGCCATGTCTGAGGAAATAAAGTTCTGGTTTGGTATACATGAAATTATCTACCTTTGCGTAGGTTTCAAAAAAGTTATATGAATTGATGATTGCTGAGGTAAAATCTTTATACACTTGATCTACTCATTTCTCTGAGAATCTCATAGGCTCAGATCTCACGGCAGGAGAAGCGAGTAAATACAATCTATAGGCATCCGTTCCATATCTTTCAAAAATATATTGCGGATCAGGATAATTGTTTAGACTTTTAGACATTTTTCTGCCATCTTCAGCAAGAATCAATCCATTGATCACGACATTATTAAATGCATTTTTTTTCATAACCGCATTACCACACACATGCAAAGTCCTAAACCATCACCTCGTCTGATCAAGTCACTCAATGATAAATTCCGCAGGATAGACGAAGGGCTTATGCCCTTCAGTTACGAGTATTGAGTTACGAGTATTTCCCGCATCACTCGTGACTACTCACTCGTTACCGATATAATTCGCCTGTCCAAATGGCATAGATCATGATTCAAACCAGCAATCCATGACCTCTGGAACTCTTTTATAAACATGTCCGTCTTTCATAAATCGATAGGTATCAATATATGGTTTATGAAGATCTACTTCTGCATGTCTGTCAGTATCCCGATAGAAAGTTTCTATTTGTATATTTGAGGGAGCGAATTCTTTTTTATGAATGAGATAATCAAAGTTTCTAAATGCTTTAGCCATAGCGATAATAGTATCCTCATGGGAAATAGTAATGATGGTCTTGGTAGGGAAAAGATTATTTACTTCATACATATATGCCTTAGTCCTTGCAAAAATATCATCCATAGATTCACCTTTGGGAGTCAGTTTCTGTGAGGTAGGCATGCTTGTAGTCAATTCCTTTGGTCGTACTTTATCTTGAATTTCTGGGACAAGAATGTCAGTAACCCTCATATCTACATATACCTTTTCATGCAGCTTATAGAAATGCTTTTCTTTGGTATTTTGCAGATATTCCTGAATCTTCTTCGTATCACAAAGTGCCAGATATTCTTTCTGGACAGCGAGATATTTTTTTTCTATGGCAGAAATTTCATTTGCTTTGAGAAAAGTCTTGAGAAATGGGGTAATAGTCTGTAAAGTCCTGCTTAGAGGAGATACAACAACAATAAGATCATCCATGGATAATTTCCCAAATAGTGAAGAAACTTCTTCTGCTTGTTGCATTCCTGTTGTAGTAAGTGTGGTGAGATTATTGAAATCATGGCGATGATCTTCATTATACTCTGTCATTGCGTGTCTCATCAAAATATTTTTCGTCAGATTCTTGGATCACGTTTTGCTCCATTGATACAATTCATCTAAAGTTCCGATAACGATTTTTTCTTCCATATTATCTTGATTTTCCCAAATAGGCAATGGAGCTCATCGGTATCTATTTCTGCTGAGATTCCAGTCTGGAGCAGATTTCAATGTATCGATAAATCTGTTTTTTACGGATTCAGGAATGAATCAGATGTTCTTAGCGTTTGGCACCGTGATGTTTGTAAGTTCTGGTTCTTTGATAAATCGGCTCGTGATGGCTTTGGAAATAAGCGGAGTTTCACATCTCCAGCAGTGCGGATAGGAATGATTATATGATTTTTGTCCGATAAGTTTTTTCTCGTTTTTCAATCTGGTAATGACTTCTTTATTCACATCAAAAACGCTTTGCCCTTTCCAATCAGGAACGTCATCAGTGAATTCTCCATACTCATTGACAGGCATAAAGAGCCAATTTTTAGCCTCTTCTCTTGGCAAAAATTGCGCGACTGCTTCAAAATCTTCCATTCAGAATCCAGGCGCCATATGGACGATTCCCGTCCCATCTTCCGTACTCACAAATTCACCCGGGATGATTTTGAAAAATTGTTCTTTATATTTCTGATCTATCTTGCTCTGCATGACAAAAGGAAAGAGTGACTCATATCCAAGTCCAATCAGATCTTCTCCTTGCAAAATATTGATGAGAATATATTCATCAGCGTTCTTATAATATTGTTTCACTAAACTTTCTGCTAGAACATAATATTCTTTAGCATTTTTATCAAAAACCATGTAATAATGAATATGCTTCCCGACGGCAAGAAACATGTTGCTCGGTAACGTTCGTGGAGTCGTAGTCCAAGCGAGAACATTTACATCAGCTTTTTCATCCGAAACTTGTTGTGCTATCTTATGCTGATACACGTACAAATCATAAAACTGGTTCATGATCTCGAAATCATCGTCGATCACGGTTTCCTCTATTTTCACAGCAAATCCGAGTTTGTTGTCGGAAGGAATGATCTCCGCTCGTATCATCTGAGGATGTTTTTCTGGCTCCATATTTTTTGGCTCACCAGTGATCTCTATCTCTAAGATATTGAGATTTCGTAACGTTCACTTTATGATCTCTTTGAAGCTTCATAATTTTTTGATGCTTGTTACTTCTACATCCAGTTCTTCTTTGATCTCTTTTTTCGCAGTAGCTTCTAATGTATGACCAGTTTCGACCTTACCTCCAGGACAGACAAACTTCTGTCATTTTTTGTGATAGGTCATCAGAATTTTTCCCTCTCTCTTGATGATACAATCGGCTACTTGGATAAATCCATCCTCAGTCTTCTCATATTGTTTTTCTTTATCACGTCACTCGTTACTCGTCACGCGAAACTTTATAGTGATCGCTGGATCTTGCCTATCTTTATATCCTTCATTAACTTCAGAATTTGATAATGACGTAGCGCAACTCGGACAGCATCGTTGGACTTTGAATCATTTATAGACGAGATTTTGATTGTACATCGTCTGAAATACCCACAGGATGGACTCCATATATCATAGATCCATGGTATAATACGCATGATCCATATCAGCCCATCTTCAGATGCTATCTACGAAAATTCTCCATTCATCAGCAGTAGTGCCTACTGATTTCCTGCATTCTTCAACGAATTTCTCCACTCCAAGTTTCTCTTCAATATCTTTTTTTCCATCCAATCCTAACTTCTTTTCCACAAATTTCTCAACCGGCAATCCATGACAATCCCATCATCGATCTCTATTGACCTTATATCACTTCATCGTCTTGTATCTCAGCAACGCATCTTTCATCGCGCCGACCAGTCCATGTCAGAAATGCGGAGTCCCTGAAGCAAAGGGAGGCCCATCATAGGTCGCAATCTGAAATTTCTCTGATCTCTGATCCAGAGATTTCTGGAAAATATCATGCTCTTTCCGATAGTCTTTGACGCTTTGCATAAGTTCTTTCTGATCCATTATTTTCTGATACAAAAAAATTTAAAAAAATCAGCAAATATATACGAAAATAGGCTATCGTTTCAACCAGAAAGTGGTATTGACTTCATAATATAAATAGATATAAACTAAAAAACAGAAAAATATTCACTAAAAAAATAAAAACCATGAAAACAAAAATAAAAGAACAAGAATTAGAGCATATAAAAGCTGTTTATATCAGGTATAGAACAATGAGTCGTTTTACTCTTTGGATTATATTGACTTTCTGGGTGATATATTCTGGCGTCGGCATAAGTAAAATGGATATAAAAGAATTCTTTCTTTGGGGTCTGATTATTACCATAGCCATAATTGCATTTATATACTTGATAGAGTTATGTACATCTGATACTTTACGTGTTCAAATGGAAAAGCAAAACGTAAAGAGGAGAATCGCGAAATTACAGGAAGAAGTTAAAGGAACAAAAAAATATTTAGATTCCTTTGATTTAAAGAAAATAGATCCACGATACCGAAATTATGATATACGGTCATTACAAAAGCTGGAAAATTCTCTCACTAAACAAGAAGCCTACCTTGAAATGATAGGCGGGTAATGAAATTATTTCTACAATAAAAAGCTGGCATTGAAATTCATGTGCCAGTTTTTTTTAATTTCATTTATTAGAATCACCCCCTCCCCCTCTTTATCCACAGGATTCCCTCCGGTCTCAAAGAGGGGAGCCCAACATTGAAAGCCTCCTTTGGTAAAGGAGGTACCCGCCTAGGCGGGGGGAGGATTCCCTCTTTAATTATTTCCTTAATTCAATATCCCACCCAATCACATATCACTTTTCTTGTATCGGATGGAGCTTCACTTGGAAAAAGGCATCTTCAGCAACTTTTTGGATATCTTGGATTCTATAATTGAAAAGCTGAATTTTAAACTGATCTTTGTCTTTTTTCCAGATGAATTCACGTCTCTGGAGAAAATATCAGATAATGGCTGCTCATCACGTTCTCAGTATCCTATAGAGTTCATTGAAAAAATGCTGTAAATCTTTGAGATGTTCCAAGACAAAAAAGCTGAACGCCAAATCAAAGGATTCGTCAGGAAAGGGGAGGGTGGACTCCAAATCACAGACAGTCTTTGTTACGTTTTTTCCTCCGGGGTGTTTAGCTAATAATTTCTCTGCGATATCACAAGCGACATATTTTTTAAAAGTATATTTTCCCAATTGTTTATAAACTCTTCCATCTCCCGCGCCGAGATCTATAACATCCAGATCTTTTGTCTCCCTTGGCAGTAAACGTAAAAAAAATCACTTATCAAAGTCATTGAGATGCTCATGATAAGCGCCATATTGATCAGCTACGGCATTGTAGCCTTCCTGAGGTAATTTGATTGTAATATGTTTAGATTGGTAGGTCATTTTTTAATATAGAGTGTAGAGTGCAGAGTGCAGAGTATAGAGTTGAGGAATCTTTTGTATAAAAAAAATACCACCACTATAAACTATACACTATAAACTATACACTAAAAAAAAGTCTTCTCCTTCACTATCGGTTCTTCTGGTCTAATAAATCTCTCCATCTTCTCTTCAATATTTGGATTCGGTCCTTGAAGAAATTTATTGAGTTCTGTACTTTTTTCAGCGGCTTTTTTGAGATGGACATAATATTTACTAAGCTCGGAAACCACATCACTGAGATCGTCATTTTTTTCCAGAAGCTCCGTTACTTTCTGTTTGAGAATGCCATTTTGCTGGACATATTCATCCAGTTCGTTGCTGAGATATTGGATCTCTTTCCCAGCCTCTTTGAGATTAGCTCTCAGCTCATTCACGGTATCTCTATGCTGATATCTGAAATAGAAAATCATGTATCAGATAAGCCCGCCTGCAAGTGCAGCTATGATGATGTATCAGGTCATAAGTTGAGAATTAAGGATTTAAAATTAGGCTTCAAGCTTTACGTCCTGTCTACCGACATACAGGTTTGTGCTTTCCGCTAAGTTAGTATAGTTGTTTGCAAAAGGAAATCAACAAAAAAAGCTTTAGGCTTTGTGTATTTATTGAGACTATTAAAAAAAACTCTGCCTAAGCAGAGTTTTTTTATAATGTTGAATAAGAAACTAAGATTTCTTAACAGCACCTTTAAATTCAGATCCAGCCTTGAAAGTAACTACCTTCATTGCAGGGATGTTGATTGTTTGACTTGGGTTCTGTGGGTTTACACCTTTTCTAGCTTTTCTTTTTGAAGCTTTGAAAGTTCCGAAACCTTGAACTCTAACTTCACCAGATTTCTTAACTCCAGCGATAACAGTAGAGATGAATGAATTAACTAACTCAGCAGCTAGTTTCTTTGATACGCCTAATTGTTCAGCTAGGCTTGCAATAAGTGCAGTCTTTGTCATTGGTACAAATGATTACTAAATAAAAAGAGTACTTCGTACAGCACTATATTAGGGGAGCGCAGGCATATTTCAAGAGTTTTTTGGAGATTTTTGCCTTATTTTGTTGTGAACGTATTTTACTAGGTGAGAACTGGTGTTTAAAGTAAATGTAG
The DNA here is from genome assembly GCA_041679065.1 of Candidatus Absconditabacterales bacterium. Classification (GTDB taxonomy): domain Bacteria; phylum Patescibacteriota; class Gracilibacteria; order Absconditabacterales; family Absconditicoccaceae; genus CAJBLF01. The sequence goes on along the minus strand of JBBABI010000015.1, from coordinate 1,564 downwards.
CGGTCTCCTTTGAGGTAATAGTGTTGACATTTTATGAAATAGCTATGTTGAAAAAAAGAGTGCTATTACGCTAATTGTGTCTTTGCGAGCCGAGTGACAACGAGGTGTGGCAATCTAATTATCCTATCATTTAGATTGCTTCGTCGTTAAAGGACTCCTCGCAATGACCAATAAAAACATTCAATATTATTCTTCCAATAATTGTTTCAGATATTTGATTGCTCTGCTTATTCTTTGCCTAATAGCATCATTGGTGATGCCAGTGATCAATGAGATTTCCTCATTTGTTTTTTCTTCAATAAACTTGAAATAGATGATATCTCTGCTGGTAGTATCCAATTGCTTCATGACTTGCTGTATCCTTTCAAATGAGAAATCATTCTCCATGAATGCTGAAATATCGAAATCGTCCATCAGTGTATCTTCGAAATCCTGGTCTTCCTCTGATGCTTTGAGTTCGGTGAAAGCGATATCGGTATTTTTCTTGAAGAAATCTTTGAGCGTGTTTTTGAAAATCGTCCAGAAATATCAGGTAAAAGAAAGTTTTTCATCAAATTTTTTGATCGCTTCTCGGAATTTCATATAAAAATCAGAAATGATATCTTCGGCATCTTCTTTGGGAAGAAAATAGTTCGCATTGATATAACGGAAAAAGATATCTACCGTTTGGAGATAGAATTCATTGAAAGCATTAGGATCTTGCGCTTTCATTTTCTGTATCTGATCGGATTCGAATGCTATCACGATTGCATTGCTAACATATAAATTTCTATTGTCGCTCCCGTGCCAAGGACTTGGAAGAGGGAGCCTCAATGAGCATATTATTCAATGTGGATTCTCCCGTAGTACTACGGGACCGGAATGACAATTTTATTTCAATATCTCTTTCGCTTTCTCCAATTGGGTATCTATATTTTCTTTGGTATATCTATCTCCATCAAATTCCACCAATACATCAGGAGCTATTCCTTCTTTATCTATTGTTTTGCCACTGGGAGAATATCGTTTCCCTATCGTATATTTCAATGATGCACCATCAGGAAAGTCATCCATTGTCTGTACTGATCATTTGCCAAACGTCTGTGTGCCGACAAGTTTAGCTCCTGCTCATTCCTGTAACGCCAAAGCGATAATCTCACCAGCAGAAGCGGTTCATCCATCCACAAGGACAACAAGTGGTAGTCCAGCCAGATCCATATATCATTTGGAAGTATAATCCTCATCCTCAAATGATTTATATTTGGTTTTGACTACTAAAGTTCACTTCGGTAAGAAATGTGAAGCGATTTCAGCGGAGATTGGTAGTAACCCACCGCCATTGCCTCTAAGATCTAGAATCACTCCCTGAATATTTTCTTTTTTCAGATCCTTGATCGTTGTTTTGAGGATATGTTCGGTCTCTTCTCCTATGATAGAGATATTGATGTACCCAAGCTTTTTGCCATCAGTTCAGGTAAGCACGTCGCTAGTGACCGAGGGGACAGTAAGTTTGTCTCTTATGATCGACTTTTCAAAAACCTCTTTGCTGCTATCTTTCTTTACTCTTTCTATAGTCAAAACAACA
>JBBABI010000014.1:1318-21487 GCA_041679065.1 Candidatus Absconditabacterales bacterium | reverse complement strand
CATTTGTCTGCATGGGATCCGCCGTTTAAAATATTCATCATGGGATAAGGAAGGATATGGCCTTCCCCTTCGTTTATGTACTGGTAGATCCGTTTATTTTCTGATTTCGCTGCAGCGACGACAAATGCTATAGAAACGCCGAGAATTGCGTTTGCTCATAATTGAGATTTTGTCGGTGTGCCATCGAGTTGAATCATCACGTGATCGAGTTCTCTGACCGTGGGAAATTCTTTTCCGATAACAGTTTTTTTGATGGTTTCATTGACGTTAGCGACGGCTTTGAGAACACCTTTGCCGAGATATCTGGTCTTATCGCCATCTCTGAGTTCGAGTGCCTCATGAGCTCCTGTTGACGCTCCTGATGGGACGATAGCTCTTCACATACTCATTAGTCATTTGTCATTAGTCATTTGTAATTCTACCTCAACCGTAGGATTCCCTCTGCTATCAAGCACTTCACGTGCAAATACATTCTGGATCGTAAACATAATAAAGTGATAAAGTGATAAAAGTTCGTCTCGGCGAACGATAAAAGTTATGTTGATAGAGTTTATTACGTGCGGATTTGGGTATATCGTTATTGTTTTGTTTTTCAAGAATATATTCTCGGAAATGAATATAATTTCGACGTCGTAAAAAATCTCGATGCCTCAACTTTTTACTGCGTCTCAATTAAAAAAAATCCCCCGGAAATAACGGAGGATTTAGTATCTATGATTTTCGTTCATCTTTATTAAGGAACGAATTTGGGATTTAATTTCATATTCTTTCTTTCAGGTTTTTTTGTAGCAATAAAATGCAATTTGCTAAATGAGATATACGGCGTTTTGCCATGGATAGGCACATATCCTGATCTTGCATCACATAATCCATTGTCTACTTCCATTTCTTTGGAAATCCCATGAATGGTTGCAATAAACTCAAAGAGATTCCCAGCCAATATTCCGCCATGAACTCTTTTGCATGATCCATCGTGAATATCCACGATATCACATTTTTCTATTGTCATATTGAAGATACTATCTTTTATATTTACCTCTCCTTCTTTGGCCCATATTTCCAGATAAAATTCTCTATTTTCCTTTTTACAGAACTTGATAAGGTCTTTCCTTAATTGTTTTTCGCTTTTTTTGGAATATGATGTACAGATCAGATTAGAAATTCTTGGTTCAGGTTCGGTAATAATTATTTCGCTGTCATCATCATTATCTGTATCGTCTTTTTCTTTTTTTCTAGTGAATGCTGCTGTCAAAGATGATCCATTAGATGTCTTTCTCCCAAGCCTATAGGCAGAATTTCTGTCGGTTAGATAATCAACAACTTTCCCTCTGTCCATAAGAATTGTATCTTTTGCCCGTATGCCTTCATGGTCAAATGTGTAGGTTGCAATAGTGTCAGACAGATTCGGTTTGTTCTCTATCTTCAAGAGCTTCAGCATTTCAAATCTTGAATCCAGAGAGTAGTCCTTGTCTAATGATTGAAATACCATTGCTTCTTCATCCACGATATATTTTCCAGAAAGCGAATGTCCTGCAATGCCTTCATGAAGGTAAGTATGTACTCCGTCCGGATGCATAAGTATAGGATACCATCCTGTTTCAAGTTGATGTATCTTTTCATATTCCTTTACGGTTTTCTGCATCTTGGTGAATGTTTTTTTGATTTTTTTCTGAAGCTCTTTTTCTGTTTTAGTATATGCTGATGCAGATGTCACTATTTCATAATTCTGTTTGTTGATGAGCTTGATCGCCGTGTCTATGGAAAAGAAATCATTCTTTTTGGTAAGGATTCTCCGACCTTCTGTATCTGCAAATAGAAAGACAGAAACACTTTTGGAAATGTTTGTATTTGCTTCTCGTACTTCCTGAATTTTGGCATGAATTCTGTGATTCATTTTTTTTGCAGCTTGTATGGTTTCATCAGAAATATCTGCTGCTACCCTAAATTTCTCTATATACGTCTCTGCAGGGTCGTTGGTTCTCCATGAAAATTTACTTTCTTTTTTTTCCGAAGAGAAGAACTCTCTGAAAGCCTCATTTATCCATACTGCAATGTTCTGATGGAAATAAATTCTGAAATTTTCAGGATCTAATGTCACCACATCATTTTCATTTTTTATCATTATTTGTATCGTTTTGTATCTATTTTTGATCCAGATTCGTATCAACATACTTTTGTCTGTGATAGTCTCTATTTTGTCGATCGAATAGTTGTTGATAAGATACTGTTTTTCTACCTTGGAAATAATTCCGATAGACATAGATTTTACCTTGAATATTTTTTTGGCGCCGTAAGGACCTTCTATTTCCCATTCTTGATTAGGGATGTTGGCGAGAATATCTCCTATGGTTTCTAGGAGTTTTTCATAGTTTTCTGTTTTTACGATGTTTTTCATATGTTTTTTGTTTTAGTTAGTTTTTTGTTTTTTTTTGCGTGAAGCGTGAATATATTTTTTGCATAAGTCAAGTCAATAGAAAAATTAGCTTAAAGCGGAAAGAAATTGTTTTTTGAAAATTAGAAATTAGAAATTACTACTACTATCTTTCAATAATCTTATTTTCCACTAAATCTATGAGGACTGATGGCTTACCTCAGAGAATCCCGCCATCAATGATATACTCTACCTTATCAGCTATTTCCGAGGGCAGATCTTTGATATCAGTGATTACTGCTTCTCCGCTGATATTGCAAGAAGTCGTAATAAATGGTTCACCGAGCATTTCCACGAACGTCTGAAATGGATGTTTGATAATCCTTATTCCCGGTTTCTGATGATCAAAAATATAGGTGACTCAATGGTAAGTAGAGAGGTATTCTTTGAGTTGTAATATGGAGGGGATTTGGGGATTTTTTTGGGGATTGGGAGATTTACTTAAAGGAATCTCCTTATCTCCACTTAATCTCCTCATCTCCTCTGTTATTGGTGTGCTCATGTAATTTTTTTCTATCCGATCAAACGATGGCGCGATAAGCGAGAATAATTTCTTCTCATCTCTTTTTTTGATTGCAAAAATCTTGTCTATCACTTGAGGCGTATAGATGCCTCAGATACCATAGACCGTATCAGTAGGATAGACAAAGATTTTTCACTCTTTCGCCTCGGAGATGAAGAATTTCTGATTGTCTAAAAATTCTTGAAGAGGAAGTATTTTCATTTATTTACAAAGTTTCATGATGATAAAATCTATTCCTTGTGCTATCGCTCGTTTCTCTGTGTGAAGCAACTTTTCGGGAATACTCTTTGTGATGATCTTGAATCATATCTTCTTGTAATATTTTTCCAATTGCCTTCTTGTTGTGAGAAAAATATCATTACCGTCTTTTCTGTCGTTCATCAATTCCTGCGAGATGAAGAGTCAGAGTTTTTTTCCTCTGTATGCTTCATCTACTCGTAGTGATCATAATTCCAATTGGTTTGGTCCTATCTCAAAAAGTCTTCAGAAGGCAATAATCTTTTTTCTATCTCTTATCCGATAGAAGTCTTTTTGCTTGGTACGATAACGTCAAATATCATGCTTTACCATAAAGCGTTTCATCTTCTGGTATTCTATTGATGAAATCTTTTTATCGATGGTTAGTCATGTTGGTAATGATATTTTCATGTGATTACATTATGGCTAATAAAAATTATTCTATAAATCATCCTGATTGGATATCCCGCAATTTTTTATAGATTCAATTATCCTTTGCAAGAAGCTCTTTATGGCTTCCTTTCTCTATGATCTTCCCTTGCTCCATGACGATAATTTTATCCATTTTCATGATGGTGGAAAGTCTATGTGCGATAACGATGGCTGTTTTGTTTCTCAAGACTTCATCCATCGCTTCTTGGATAAGCTTTTCTGATTCTGAATCCAAACTGGATGTGGCTTCGTCCATCACGAGGATGCCTTTGTTTTCCAGGATCGCTCTGGCGATGGCGACTCTCTGTCTTTCTCAGCCTGAAAGTTTGATTCCTCTCTCTCCGACTAATGTCTCATACCCCTCTTTGAATCCTATGATGAATTCATGACATCTAGCCATTTTAGCTGCAGCGATAATTTCTTTTTCACTCGCATCAGGTTTGCCGTAGGCGATATTCTCTCTCAAAGTTCTATGGAAGAGGATAGGATCCTGCGGTACCATAGAGATATTTGATCTGAGTGAATTTTGCGTGACTTGGGCGATATTCTGTCCATCAATCAAAATCTCTCCTCATTGGATATCAAAGAATCTAAACAGAAGTTTGACGACGGTTGTTTTGCCTCCTCAAGATGCACCTACGATCGCGACTTTTTCCCCAGGTTTGATATGGAGATTCAATCCTTGGAAGACGGGATTTTCTTTTACATAATGGAAATTCACCTCTTTAAATTCTATTTTCCCATCATGTATGTGTAATTTTTCATCTGAGATATCTTGTATTTCATGAGGTGTTTCTAGGATTTCTAGCATTTCAGCGCATTCTCAGAATGATTGGTAAAGATACCTAAAGACGTTTCCTATGTTTCGCATCTGATCCATGATCCTAAAGAGATAGATCTGCAGAAGAACAAACATACCTATAGAGACGATTCATTGTTTTCGTGATAGTATGGCAAAATAAAACATGATGAACTCCAGTCAGGCGGTAAGTAATCAGGTGACTAACCAGATAAGCATAGCTCTCATTCGTTTGATTTGGGTGATTCTTCTCCAGGTCGATACCACATCATGGAATAATCCATATTCTCTTTCCAGACTTGCAAACGTCTTGATATTCATATTGTTGGTGATAGCATCCGATAGGGCTCCTGATACTTTGGAGTCCCGGATATTCCCTTCTATTTCATAGGGATAATTCCGTTTGTAGAGACGATATTGGACGATCATAAAAATAATGATCCATGCCAAGAGTATGACTGAAAAATAGATATTCTGTATGCCTATGACAATCAAGATAAATATGCTATTAAATACTATACTGGAAATATCGAAGACAAAAATATCGCTGATACGATCCACAGCTCATACATTCTTATTGATCTTTTTGATCAACGCTCCTGTAAAATTATTGGTAAAAAATCTGTAAGAATGCTGTTGTATATAGTTGAAGCATTCCATATAAATTTTTTTCGAGATATTTACGCTCATCTTGATCAGGAAAAAATCAGATCATCTATACATAAATACATTGGCTACTTTGATCCATAAGATGATGAATAATATTGCGATTGCATGATTAGCTATATTGCTGGCATCGGTTTTGGTGACTTGGGATATGATATCCACTATCTGTTTGTAATATATCGCTGGTATCAATCATCCAAATGTGATAATTATTCTCAACAAAAACAGCGGAATGAAATTTCATTTTTCCGTCATGTATTTCTTCCAAGCATAGCGTATTACTTGTTTGGGTCAGATTTTTTTGGTTTCTTTTTCCATCACTGGTAGTAATAGGTAATTAAAAAAATGCTACGGTAAGAGTTCCGTAGCAGATGACAAGAAGAAGTTTTTAAGTTTTTATTGTGTCTAAAAAATCTCTTTCCTGTAGTCGTCTACCACGGCATTGTCTGGCAAATTTGCTGCCGAAATAACTGTAAAATATTCTTTGTTCATGATATATTATTGCTGATACATAAAAACACTCTATATGAGAATACGAATAAGTGAAGCTTTTGTGACAGAGATTAGCTAAAAGCTAAAAGCTTGAAGCTTAAAACTAAAAGTTACAAGCTATTATAGTTTCGTGGGAAATTGAGGAAATTCGTCGGTCTTGATGTTTATTTTGAATTCCGACGTAATGATGATGGTGGCTATGCCGTGTAAGAGGATCCATACTGGAGTCAGTGAAAAGAATTTGAAGATATATGGATTGGTGGAAATGCCTATCGCTATATTCTGCAGTCACTGGATAGTATTTATACTGATGCCCATGATGGCAATCTGTAACGTTAAGATAATGCTTATGACGGTCATGGGAGTCAGCACTATTTGCAGCATTCTTTTGGATGCTTCATCCAGCGGGATAGTGATATTTATTTTTGATTTCTTGTAGATGATGACCAGAAGTATGACATAAATGACGAGAATGATTGTCGTTTGTCCGTTGGTAAAGAATGCAGACAGGGTTTTGGAACTCATGCCCATAAAAGTGATATCCGGTGTGGTATTGAGATAATTGACGAGCAATATCATGGATTGGCTTGCTGCTAGGCAGATACTACTGAGAATGTAGTTTCCCAAAATGATCTTGATCATCTTCTCATTGCCTATCGCGAAAGAGAAAACTGCAAGCACGCCTATGATGGAAATCAATATGTATGTAATCAGATTCTGCGTCATGGGGAGGGATAAAAGGATAAACAATTTTTTTTGATACATGATGCATGACGCATGATACAAGCGAAATACTGTCTTGCATCTTGTATCTTGAATCTCGTATCCAACATTCTGATTCTTCATTACCCTTGAAAAAAGGGTTTCGATATATACATATATAATTACTTTATATTGCTATGCAAATTGATGAAGTTTTCAAGAAGAAAATGACCCACCATGGTAATGAGCAAGCCTGTTCACCGTAAGTCAGGGTTTACTATTTGGGAAGTCTTGGTGGTAGTGGTCGTGATTTCTATCTGAATTCTGGCTATTGTCGCTCTTCTGACCTATGGTTTCAATTTTGTCCAAAAGAGCAGGCAAAATGTCGTTGCCATCAATCTTGCAAGAGAATGAGTGGAAGCAGTCTATCAGATCAGAGATACCAATCGGAGAAGATGGAGTGGCAGTAAAGATGCATGTCGATTGAAAACAAATCCTTTGCTAGATGAGTGAGATGAGTGATGTGCAAACGATTCGTGGATGAGCAGTGGATTCTATATTCTGGATACGAACGTGATTTCCGGTCAGCATTATTTTTTGTTAACCTGACCTGTGACAGAAGGCATACTTCTTTCTGGTGGTATCACTAGCTGAGATCTTATGTATAGTCTTTGTCAGTCTGGAAGCATCCGATCTGCGTGTCCTGGTCTTTCGCCACAAACCGCTGAGGGAAACTATTTCAGAGAAATACATGGATACGGACTGTATCAAAAGGATGTCCCCGTGACGGGAGGTCTGCTTATTTCTTGTCCTAATGGGCAATGATCCTGCGGTTTTCCGACTGCTAAGGAATATCGCTTCTGCAGCAGGGTAGTCTATGTATGATATGGGACAGGGGAGGTGGAGCTATGTGGACTATTGACGAACTTTTTGAAGGAATAAGTCATTGCGAGGAGTCCGCCTAGGCGGACGACGAAGCAATCCAGATAAGTAAGATCATTAGATTGCCACGCCTCTCCGCCGCGGCGGATCGTCTCGCAAAGACAAATACTTAACATTTAGCATTACTTTAGTTCGATATGGATGTCAAAGAATTAGAAAGGTTTCTTAATTATCAGCCGTTCCTCAACCGTGATCCAAAAATTATTTTGGAATATATTATCCGTGAAGCAAAAAGTTATTTACCTGCGGAGCAGATTCCTTTGATCCAAAAGGCTTATGATTTTGCTGCAGAAAAGCATGCCTGACAAGTGAGATTGTCCGGTGAATCCTATATCATCCATCCGCTCAAAGCAACTCAATTTCTTATGGAGATCAATCCTGATATAGAGACTATCCAGACATGCCTTTTGCATGATGTGGTGGAGGATTGTAATGTTTCCATAGATACCATGGAGAAGATATTTGGCAAAGAAGTGGCAGTGCTTTGTGAAGGCATGGTCAAGGTTTCCAAGATCAAATATAAATGAGAAGATAGGCATCTGGAAACCCTCAAAAAAACGTTTCTTGCTATGGCACATGATCTGAGGGTCATCTTCGTCAAATTAGCTGATCGTATTCACAATATCCAGACACTTCATTATCATCCCAATCCTGTCAAGAGAGAAAAAATTGCTCAGGAAACAATGAAGATTTTTGTCCCTATCGCCAAAAGACTTGGACTTTACCATTATCAGCTGTATCTCGAGAATGGCTGTTTTAAGATCTTATATGAACAGGATTTCAATGAGATTTTCTCCTATCTCAAAAAATATTTCGGTGAGGGGGAGAAATATACAGAAAAGGGCATCAAACTCCTTACTGGGCTTTTGGTCAAGGAAGGTATCCAGGATTTCGAGGTTAAATGAAGGATTAAAAGTCCTTATAGGGTATATGAAAAATTGGAAAAAAGATATCATTCGGAAAATATCAGTACTGTGATGGATCTCCTAGCCTATAGGGTCATCACCAAAACCATAGCAGATTGTTATATGGTATTGTGAATTATCCATAAATATTATACTCCGTTGATCAAAAAGATAAAAGATTATATTGCTGTTCCTAAGTTCAATGGCTATCAGAGTATCCATACTACTGTCCTTGGGATGTTTCGTTTCCCTACAGAAGTCCAGATCAGGACCTATGAGATGGATGATATCGCAGAGCTCTGAGTAGCGGCCCATTTTGCCTATATGGAAAATAACAGTTCAGTAAAAGTTCCTGAGCAACAGACGCAATGGATCAAAAAACTTCAGGATATCGTGAATTCCTACAAGATGTCTGATGATAAAGAATGATTTAAAAAAGAATTGAATATTGAAATCTTGGATAAGCGTATTTTTCTCTATACTCCTCAGGGTGATGTGATAGAGCTTCCTACGAATAGCACGGTCTTGGACTTTGCTTTTGCTATCCATACTGATATCGGATTGAGATTTAAAAATGCGCTTGTGAATGGGCAGATTAAACCAATCAGCTTTACCCCGCAAATGGGTGATGTCATCACCATCAATACGTTTAAAAATAGGTATTCTGCCAATAAACATCGATTGGAATTTATTCATACTTCCGGTGCGAAAAACAATTTGACGAAATTCCTGAAAGCCCAGCAAAAAGATGATATCATCAAACAGATGATGAATGATTTCAATGAATACTTGCAGTCCTTGGGTCTTGCCACCTTATGATCTCAGGCTGATCTTGTCAGTAAACAGTATGCTAAAGATGAACTTGAAAAAAAACTTCTTACTGTCTTTGACAAAAAAGAGACATTCTCTTGATTGATCAAAAAGGTATATCCTGCTGTTTGGAGCGCTTCCCACAAAAAAATTGTCCATGTGAAGCCGTCTGCACTCCAGAAAAAAGAAATAGATTCCCTTACCGTCATCGTAGATGGCGATCAGCTGATCAATTATTATTTTTGTCCTGAATGCAAACCCGTGTATGGAGACAAGATCATTGCGAAAACCTGAAGGGATGGCATCAAGATCCATGAGGTGAATTGCAGGTCTATGAAGACGGTATCCTTGGATAAACTTTTGGAAGCACATCGGAAAGGACAAGAGAGAAATATCTATCAGGTTACTTTGGAATTTAAGATCTTTAGTGAATATGCTAATCTGCTCAATCTCATCAATGTTTTCTCTGAATTAGATATCTCTATCCTCAATGTTGCGTTGAAAAATCTGATGAATGGGACTAGTATCGTGACTTTGGAATCTGCATTCAGCAATCCTGCCAAAATCATCTTCCTGCTGAATAACTTGAAAAAAATCGATGATTCTATACAAGTGGTTAAGAAGAAGATTGTTTAAATGAGATAATAATTGGAATAGTCTTAGGTGGCCTCAGATGGCCTCAGGTAGTCTCAGATTGTTAATTTAGTATTTTTTTAAAAAAAACTAAGATAACAACCTGCGGCAATCTGTGACAATATGCGACAATCTGTGGCTAGTGTTGAAAATTGTCTTATTGTTTTATCTTTTTACAAGTAAACCAATGTGATCTGGTGTCGGTGTCGTATTAAACAAATCTACCTGGAGTCTGGACAGTCTGTTTCAGATGAATGGTGTCAGTGGGGTAGTGAACTTTATCCTGATTGTCTTTATCTTTTTGCGGATCATCGCTATCATCCGGGTAGCTAAGGATATCTTTTCTAGGACACAAAATTCTGGTCTGCAGACGGTAAGCATTTTGCTGGTCACGTTTCTGACTCCTATTCTCGGTTTGCCTTTGTACTTTGTCATCAGACCGATTTACCATAAGAAAGACCTTATCCCTTGGAGAGAATCCTGCGCACTCAATCTCGTCACCTGTGCCAATTGCCACACCCTCAACCCTAAAGAATATGAATGCTGTATTTCCTGTGGTGAAAAGCTCAAGATCAACTGCAAAGAATGCGGTCAGCAATATCCTCTCGCTTATGCGTATTGCCCTATTTGCGGAGCACCGAACATTGAATAAACATGGAAATATGGAAACATGGAAATGTGGAAACATGGAAATGTGGAAACATGGAAATGTTGAAATAGTATAAAAACACCATCTTTCCATTTTTCCACCCTTCAATCTTTCCATCTTGATTTCCCTTCCATTTTTCCATCTTTCAATCTTTCAATTTTTCAGTCATGTTTCTTATTGTTGCACTCATCTTATTGTCCGTCGGTGTTTGATTTTTTATGAGTATTTTCTCATCATTTTTTCCATTTCTGCAAAATATCTCCTCTATTAGTCAGTACAATAGCGCTTACTATTCAGCGCTGGGATCTGTAGAGAGAGCATCGCTGATCTTGAAATATCGCGATCCTGGATTTGAATGATCGGGTGGCTCCCTCTGATCTACCTGATGGTGACCATTGAGTGATCAAGCATCACCATTTGTTGCTGGAAACGAGGAATGAATGCGGCGAACTATTACTTCCAGGACAATGAGTATTCCTGCTTCTGGTGATGGAAATACTGATATCATGCTCCGCGCTTGGGATAGTGCTATGTACAATAAGATCGATTATCATTCCAATGAATTATTTCCGCTGCGAATGGATGCTGTTACGTGAGAAGAATTGTATTATAGTTGAACTGTTCATGAGTTAGTTTATTTTTCTGGAGAGTATATTAGTGGAGTATTCAGATTACCACTAGTCGTTCTTAGTGCATTTAGTTGATCATTGCTTTGTGCGAGCAATGTGTCCGATTGTCCAGATGATGGGTCTGGTATCTATGATAAGGAAGTGGTCAATCGATGATTATCATGAATATATACTACAGGAGGAGATGATTTCTCTTTTACTATCATCCCTACAAGTAATGTTTTTGAGTCGGGTGAGGTTTGGTCTGTTAATAATATTTATGATAATCTTTTGAGAGCGTCGGTAATCAATCAATCTATGCCGATTTTCTTTACAAGATCGTTTACACCTATTCCCAATGGGAATAGTCTTACCTGACATACAATCATTTTTTCAGAAGAAGATGAAATAATGAGATATATACCATTCAGCATTATTTTTCAAAGTAGACAATTTAGAGATCTCCAGCTTTCTTTCGGTTTAACTTCTTGGCTTCGCAGTTATCAAGGATCGTTATACCCCTATCTGGAATATCATTTTACCTTCCCTCAGGAAGTCTCTGATAGATTTTATACGATAGAAGCTCATGGACGCAATGGTCAGTATGATGTCCAGATGATAGTAAAAAAGCCAACGGTAGATTGAGTCGTTGGCGGGGGATTTGATATTATTTTCTAAAATCATTTATGAGCCCGATGGAGCGAAGCGGAAACGGCCTTTGAACGAGTTTTGATGTTAGTATATAACGTTTGTTGCTCTGTGGGCGGACCAACGTTCCGTTAGAAATGAACGTGTAGTCGAGATGTCCGCAAGCAGGTGTTGTGTAATCGTACTTGTGTCTCTTATTTAGTCAGCATATATTTTCCCCTACGGGACAGAGATCTTTTTTGAAAGGGGGTGTTTTTTATAGAACTCTATATTTTACCGATCTTGTTGCTCCTATTCTTTCTATTTTTTTCATGTGAATTAGTTTATTGATTACTTGTTTGATGGTACTATCTGATAATCTTGTTTCTTTCTGGATTTCTTGTCTGGAAATATTTGTATGAGCAAGAATTGTTTGCCAAACCTTACTTTGAATCTCGGATAAATGAATATCAATATTGTCTGTTTTTGATAAAGAAATAGCCTTGCTGACTTGTTGTTTTATGATTTCTAGGAAGAAAATAATCCAAGCTGACATATCTTCATGTTTGGTCTTCCATGTCTGCTGAGTTTTGGCAAGAACTTTATAATACTCAACTTTTTTGCTTTCAATCAATGATTCGTGAGAAACAAATGGAACGAACAAATATCCGCTTTTTAAAAGCAATAAATTCGTCAATATTCTGCTTGTTCTACCATTTCCATCTTGGAAAGGATGAATGGCGAGATATTCAAAAATAAAGTTGGCTATAATCACAAGCGGATGAATGCTTTTCTCTTTTAATGCCTTTTGCGTCCATTCAATCAATGTCTTCATTTCAATGGCTGTAAACGCAGGTTCGGTTGGATTGAAAATCACTTTCACGAGATTCCCTTTATAATCTCTCGCTTCCACCCTATTCGGTCAGAATTTGTATTTTCCTCTATGTCATGTGTCCTTTTCTACGTGTTTTAGCATCATTTCATGAAGCTGCAAGATTACTCATTCACTAAAATTAACACTTTGATAGCTATCAAAAATCATCGCCAAAACTTCAAGATACCCTACGACTTCTTGCTCATCTCTTGTCTTGAATTTCTTGATATTCATTTGAGAATAAAGTGATTCAACTTCTTCATTACTCAATTTATTTCACTCGATACGGTTTGATGATCCTGTGGAAGTTACTAGAACAGACTTAGTAAGTCTTTTGATGGTCTGTGGCGATAACTTTTCGGTAATTTGAAATTCACGATTGAAAGCATCAATCTGAGAAATGAGGTTGTAAATCTTGTTATTCACCTCAAAAGGGAATTGTAATCTTTTGCTTAATCTATGGAGTTCTGTCATTTGTTTGATTTGGATATAAATGTGTATGTCCAAGTATAGCCAAATATGTCCAAAAAGCAAATGATTTTTTACAAAACGGAAAAAAATGGAAAGGTTGAAAAGTGGAAATCCGCCTGCCGGCAGACAGGCAGGGATTGAAAAGTGATGGAGTTTTTTTTGAGATAACGTTTGCTGCTGTAACGACCAGACGCCGTTCCTTAAAATTTGATATGGTAGGCGAAGTTTCGTTTCTGAAGTTGTTAGCGGTTCGGACTTTCTTTATTTTATTCCTTTTTGTTGAATTGTTATAGTCAATAAAACATTTCTGGTGAATGTTTTGAATATCACTTTTTTCTAATAACATTTTTTTTGTAATTCTTGACCATTTTCCCAAAATCTTTGTCTTTTTTGTGTTTCTCTGCAAGAGTTGACTCAAAATGTTTTTTCTCTTTTTTAATTTTAAGATAATTTTCGTAAGAGGTTTTATCTATTTCCGATTTTTCTACTGCTTCAATAATACGACAACCAATCTCAATAGTATGTGTACAGTCTTTGAATTTACAAGTTTTTGAAAGTCTCGTAATGGTATCAAAAGTGTTTTCCAAGCCTCTTTCCGTGTTTGCAATACTAACCTCCCTCATTCCTGGGTTATCTATTAAGATTCATCCATTTCCAAGAACAATTAATTCTCTGTGACTTGTTATGTGTTTTCCTTTGTTTGTGCTTTGACTTATTCTGTCGGTTTTCATTATGGATTTGCCCGAAAGATTATTTAATAAAGTGGATTTTCCTACACCAGAAGATCCAAGCATACAATATGTTTTACCTTGCTCTATATATGTATCTATTGATTCGTATCAGCCCTTTGTCTCGTTGCTTATAGGAATGATAGGAACATTTTTGATTCTTGCCTTTATGCTGTTCAAAATTTCATTAATTTTAGATTCATCAATTAAATCAATCTTGGTAAGTACAATTATAGGTTTAACTTTAGATGAATTACAGATAGTTAAATATCTTTCAAGTCTATTGATATTAAAATCCCTATCAACAGCTTGCACTAAAAAAGCATAATCAATATTGGTTGCTATGATTTGGACTTCTCCAAATTGACCAACTGCTTGGCGTTTAATTGTGGAAAATCTCGGTAGTATCTTGTGAATTATTGCAACATCATCATTGTGTATTGTCAGGGCAACCCAATCACCTACAGCTGGAAAATTTTCACGATCTTTTGCAATAAAACGCATATTCCCAGTTATTTCTGTCTTAAATTCACCCTTCATTGTTTTGACAATATATCTCTCTTTATGTTCTGAAATAACTCTTCCTATTTCAAAATCAAGTAAGTTGTGTTCAATTCTGAATTTTTCAAATGTATCGTTATATCATAAATCTTCTAATGTCATTTTTATTACTATTAGTGGTAAATAGTTATTTTAAATTGTATTTCTAGTCTGACCGTTAACGTTTGACTCTGGCTGGACGTCATTAGATGTGCAGTAGAGTCTGTTGTCGGATTGTCTATCTTTTTGTTGTTTATATCTTTTTGATTTTTTGTTTGTTGAGTGGAATGTTTACTAGAGGAAATATATGAATAATGAAGGAAATTACAATTTATAAAAAAACCCGGATTACCGGGCATTGATTCTTTTCCAATCTTGTTGGAATTTTCTTTCATAATTTTCTTTCAACATTTCATAGTCTTTATTAGACAATTTTTTGATTCTTTTTAAAGGCAAGTTTTCTTCTATTATTACGCCTATGATGCAAATTAACAGAAGAATGCCTACGTGAATATGAAATGGTGCATGATAGAAATACATTTCTTCTATTAAGAGTGTAATATACACAATTATGAAGAAATTTTTTTTCTGTTTGTTCCTCTTGCGAGTATTTTCTCGCATTATTACGGAACATTTGTTCAAATTTAATAACATATTTTCTCCTTTTGTTTTACAAAATCCGTATGCTCATAATACATATTTCCTCTTAAAAGTCAACTCTCATTTCCTTGTTTTTACCTCCACTCTGAAAAAATCAAAAAAATTCCTTATTTTAAACAAAAAGTAGATGTCCGACAACGTTTGACTCTGGCTGGACGTCATTAGATGTACAGTAGAGTCTGTTGTGAGACCCGAAGGGTTTACGTATAGTTTTATCTTCCTTTGAATTGTAGTCTTTCCTTATTTATTTTCAAGGTAGGGGAGGGAAATTACTTTGTTTTTAAAATGACTTGATAGAAAAGTTGTATCATTTTTTGTATGAACGAAAATATAAACCATATTTGAGATATTCATTACGTAATCTTACTTTACATTTAGCATATCTATATTGACTGGATTTATTCACATTTCCTGGAATGCTTCTTGATAAATACTTTTTATCTTTTCTAAATTTTTTTTAGCTTCAGTCTGATTGATTTTCCCTTCTATGAAATCAGTAGCTATTTGCAAAACAGTTTCTGGAAGTAGTTTGGAAGCCTCAGAATTATCCAAATATAACATTTTTAAGATTACAACATCATCTAGTCTTCTACTTAAAACATCAATAGATTGTAATATTAGTTGTGCTGAGCGATCTTGCTCACTGCCTTTGCCGAATGTACCAAAGAGTGTGAGCATTTTACTAATATCGCTTTTAACTTTTTCAGTAGTTATTTCTGGCATAGCATCTGAAACTTCTTTTAATGTTTCTTTTTGCTCTAAATTTCTACTTTCTGGAATCCCATTTGTCATTCATGCTACAAATTCTCATTTTTCTCATTTATATTTCATGATAACATTATATGTGTCCCAACCTGTTCTTGTATCTAATCCAAGATGCTTAAAGGATATTGAATCTACTTGTTTTCAAAAAACACTTAATGTTTCATTAAGATGAGATTTTATATCTTCAACTGTTTTAATAGTTCTTGTTGTTTCAAGGGACTCGTCTAATCAACCACGATGATCTCTATATAAAATTTCATGTGTTTTTTCTCACTCAGACATTTTTTTCTTTTAAAGAAATTAAAACTTATGTTATTATTGTAATCGTTTTTTTTTGTTTTTGCAAATTTCGAGTACTTTAAATTTCCCTCCCCGAAGTGTTGTTTTCAAGGAAAGACGTGAAAAGGTAGATAAAGATAAAACTATATGTCTCACAACGTTTGCTTCCAGTCTGACGAGCCGACGTTCCGCTGAAATTTATATTTAGTCGGCGTGTACAGATGGAAGCTGTTGTACGCCCCGAAGGGCTTGAGTCACAGTTTTTACAATTTCCCTTCTTGAAACAATTCTATCGATCATTTTCATTCTTGTGTTTTCATAATTGGTGTTTTCTCCTTATTTTCTAATGAATCTTTGATTCTTTCAATGTGTTTAGGTGGCGTATTCTTTGGAATTTCTTGAAATGCAAAATATTGGATGTCTTTTGCTTCATCATTGAGTGTTATTACTCAACCAATTACTTTGCATTCAAACGAAAAGACTATTTCGTCTTTTTCAGGTTTGCTATAAACGCCAGCTAGTGATGTTACTTCAACATTTAGTCCGGTTTCTTCTTTCACTTCGCGAATTACTCATTCCCAAGGCGTTTCTCCTTTTTCTAATCCGCCGCCGGGTAAATTCCGAAAATCATAGTCATTTCTTAAACAAAGAAGAACACGGTCTTGATCATCCTTTATTATCCCGAAAACACCTATCGTGAATTGTTGTTTCATACTTGAATAGTGGGAAGTAAAAACTGTGATTGCGTATAACTAGCTTCTGTGCGACATAGAGTGTCGTATAGAAGTCCGAGATGGTATGTTTTGCGACGTATAATGTCGTAAAATATGCCTAGATCGGATAGTTGTGGGACGTCGTAATTTTTGTCATAACTTTGTCAATTTTTTTCTTTTTTTGAATTTTTATAAACACGGTACCATGAATATATCAAATATCTTGAAAAAAACAAGGGTTTGACTTTATCTACTCATCTTATTCTATGAAAGCTGCTGTTTACAAAAAACATGATGAATTGTTGTATAAAATCTCTTCTTTGCTTGAAGAAGCGAGAAATCGTATCGTTCGTGAAGTGGATCAGACTATCGTGTATACATATCGGCATATTTGAAGGGAGATTGTGGAATTTCAGCAATGAGGAAAAGAAAAGGCTGAATATTGAACAGAATTGTTGGCGACTTTGTCTAAAGAGCTAACTAAAAGATTTGGTAAGGGTTTTTCGCCAACTAATCTTCGTCAAATGAGGAGTTTCTATCTGTTATTTCCAAATCAGCAGACAGTGTCTGCTAAATTCAAAAATCTTAGTTGGTCTCATTTTATTCTACTTATGCAAATAAAAGATTCGGATAAGAGAAATTTTTATGCGATTGAATCAAATACTAATAATCGATCGTTGAGGGAATTGAAGAGACAATTTGATACCAGTCTCTATCATAGACTTGCTCTAAGCAAGAATAAGCAAGAAGTTAAACAATTATCAAAACACTGACAGATTATAAATAAACCCGAAGACTCATTAAAAGATCCTTATGTTCTGGAATTTCTCGGTCTGGAAGAAAAATCTTCATATTCGGAACTGGATTTGGAAGAAGCTATTATTTCTCATCTACAGAAATTTCTCTTGGAAATGTGAAAATGATTGATGTTTGTGGAAAGACAGAAAAGAATAACTAATAATGAAGAACATTATCACATTGATTTGGTATTTTACCATCGTTTCCTTAAATGTTTTGTCTTGATTGATCTCAAAAAATGAAAACTGACTCATCAAGATATCGGACAAATGCAAATGTATGTGAATTATTACGATAGAAAGATCAAACAATTAGATGAAAACTCGACTATTTGATTGTTATTATGTGAACAGAACAATCATTTTGTGGCTAAATATACTTTACCTATCGGAAATAAACAAATATATTCTAGAGAATATAGATTGTATTTACCCAGCAAAAAACAACTAGAAGATCAATTAAGGAAAAAGTTTGAAAAATAATTAATAAAATAATTTTATATTTTTAATTATTCTACAATGCAAGATTATCTCCTTCAGCTCAGCAAAGAGCTCCAACAAAGAAACTACAGTCCGAGAACGGTAGAGATCTATACCAATTGTCTGAAATTTTTCTTGAAATGGCTTGATTACGATATTTCTAAGATTTCTCGTGAAAAGGTTTTGGATTTTATCCTGTATCTCCAAAAACAAGGCAAAGCACCGAAAACAGTTAATCTCTATAAGGAAGTCATTAAATTTTTTTGTCGTCAGATAGTCAGAATTCCTTTGGGTCAGGAAATAAAGTTATCCAAAGAACCCAAAAAACTTCCCGTCGTGCTTTCCCGTTTTGAGATCCAAAGAATACTTGATAGTACGAATAATACTAAGCACAAAACCTTGTTGTCACTAGCATATGGTGCGTGACTCAGAGTTTCGGAAATCGTCTATCTCCGTGTCGGTGATATCAATCTGGATCAGAAAACTATTCACATTAAATCAGCCAAAGGACAGAAAGACAGGATTACTATTCTGCCCGATAAAATTATTGATGAGATCAAGTGATTGATGGATGGGAAATCATATAGCGATGCCTTGTTTCATTCCGAGCAGGCCCGCCTGTCCGGTAGGCAGGGTGGTGGAGTTTTGACGAAAAGGACGGCTCAACATGTTTTCCAGCATGCGATGATCAAAGCGTGAATACAGAAAAAAGCTACTTTTCATTCGCTTCGTCACTCATTCGCAACGCATCTCTTAGAGAATGGTACCGATATTCGTTATATTCAATCGTTATTGGGACATTCGAGTATCAAAACGACTCAGATATACACTCAGGTGGCGACGCATCATCTCCAGCACATTCAGAGCCCATTATAAAAATATTGAGAGTTGAGAATGGAGAGTGGAGAGTGGAATCTTACACTTCCAATAAATCATGTACCTTTTGCAAGTGCCTATCATCTACATGGGTATAAATTTGCGTTGTCGTAATCGATGCATGACCAAGCAAGGTCTGCACCGCTCTGATATCGGCTCATTTTTTTATCAAACTCGTCGCAAAACTATGTCTGAGGGTATGAGGACTTACCTTTTTCTCTATCCCGGCAAGTTTAGCATATCTTCTCACGATTTCCTCTATTGCATTCCTGCTCAAGTGTTGTCACTTGCTATTTCCGGAAAGGCTGGTAAAGAGATGTTGAGCATCATCGTTTCTGAGGTCTAGATATCTTTTTAATGCTTCTCTGGCTTGTTTGGTCGTAAAAATCGCCCTTAATTTAGATCATTTCCCCACGACGGAAAATTGATTGGAATCTACTTTAATATCTTTTTTCTGGAGCATAATCAATTCGGTGACTCTGAGTCCGGTACCGTAGAGGAATTGCAGGATCGCTTCGTCCCTGCTTTGCTGCAATGGTTTTTTATTCCATATCTGTGGGGCTTCCAAAATCTTTGTGATCTCATCATCATTGAGAAAATTGACTCCTTTGGAGGGTACTTTCGCTAGCTCCAATTTATCCGGACTCATGCAGTCAATATCGTTTTTCAATAAGAATTTCAAAAAAGCTCTGATAGCGACGATGTGATAATTGATTGTCCTGACACTCAAACCTTGGGCATTCAAGGCCATCCTGTATTCCAAGAGCTGCATACGGTTGAGGTCAGCTATTTTTATATCTCATAAAAAATCCACGAGCCTAGAGAGCCGCAGACCATAATTTTCTATCGTTTTGGGACTGACGTTTTTTTCGTATTTGAGATAATACATATATTTATCGATCATGGAGGAGATGTGGAGATTGTGTGGAGATTGGGAGATTTCTTTTCTTGTTTTTTTGAAAAAACTATGGCGTTGGCGTGAGACCACTGTCTTGTGGTTGTGTGCTGTCTGTTGGATTGGATAGGGCATTATTTCCTAGTGCTTGAAGCTGAACTAAATATCACGAAAATTGTGCAAGGTAATTGGGTACCATATCATTAACCAAAATATCTCCACTTTCAAGTGAATTGATAAGCGTATCAGCCTTTTTCCAAATATATCCCCCGAATTTCATCATTACCTTATCATTGGTTTCTTTTCCTCTATCGTAGAATAACTTTCCTTGCTCAGAATAGCTTCCTAATTGACTCAATCGGACCGCTGTCTGATCGCCTGTAGCTACTGCCAGATCGGTGAGATCGCTAAACATTTCATCGGCGCTTGCATGTCCGGTATCTATGGTTCCTGTTTCAGGAACTAATGCTATTTCTGTCCCTGTAAGTATTTCTTCGCCTGTTGTTATTACTGGTATTTCACCGGTTGTCGTAGTATTTCCGAGATTAGCGAATTCCAGCGGATACATGGTTTTGAGGATGAAATATCCCGTAAATCCCATGGCTATGAAAAGCATAGAGAATAGGGCTGCTTTC
>JBBABI010000014.1:0-1308 GCA_041679065.1 Candidatus Absconditabacterales bacterium | reverse complement strand
ACTCATTTAGTTTTGTTTGCAGGGATTTTGGTCTGCAAAACTGCTGGCTGAGTAGAGGATTGAGGATTGAGGATTGCATTTTGAGGAGTGGATTTTATGAGATCAAATGGGCTTGGTGCTGGTTGTTCTTGTTTCACTGGTGTCTGCGGTATCCCTCCGCCCAAAATACTATCCAGATTTATCGTAGAAGACTGGGAAGAAAATTGAGGATTGAGAGATTGAGAATTGAGGATTGGTTCTGGTTTTGTTGAAGTCGTTGGTATACTAGTTTCTGTTCCCAGTTCTTTGATGATTTTGAGATCGTCTTGCAAGGTCATCTGATTTGCATCTTTGGGAAGGTTTTCTCAGATTATTTCTGAAGGTTTTTTTTCGCTGATTGGTGTATTCTCTGGTATTTCTGTCTGTGTCGGTTTGGACTCGGAATTTCAGAGAGTTTGGTTTGATGATTCCAGAGGATGTATTGTGGATTGAGATTCTTTTTTCATCGCTTCATCTTCCTGTTTGAGCCGGTCTGTATCTGGTGTGGTGGTTTTCCCTTCAGCTATAGGCAAGTCCAAGGATAAATCCAAGGTTGATGTATCAGGAGAAAGATGATCTAGATTGAGTTTGATATCCTTATCCTTTTCTGTGGGATGTGTTGTGCTTTGGTGTTGCGCTGTTTGAGCGCTTTCGGTTATTGCCATTTTTTTAGCTTAAAGTTTAAAGCTTAAAGCTTGAAGCTGAAGGAATATCTTTAATCTTTCAACTTTCATCTTCGATCTAATTCAATTATACTCCAAATTTTTTATTTGTCAAAAAATGGGCTACATGATTTTGAGTGGCTTGAATATCGTCGTTTTGTATTGGGTTTAGGATTGGATTGCTTGATATTTAGTAATTCCGACTAAACAATTATTTCATTTAGTCCATATGTCTTGCTATCACGATTCCTCGGACTTTTATTTTCGGAAATTTTTCTTTGATGACTTTGGCAAGCTGATTGAGTGTGGATCAGGTAGTTGTAACGTCGTCTACTAGAAAGATGGTTCAGAGTTCATGGTTCATAGTTCATAGTTGATTCATTTTCAATGAAAAGGCTCATTGGAGATTGGTCAGTCTCTGTTTTCTTGTCAGCTGGGCTTGGGATTTTGTTCTCTTTGTTTTCCTTACTAACTGCAGGGAGGGGAGTCAGAGTTTGACTGCGAGTTTCCTTGCCAGAAGCTCGGATTGGTTGTATCCTTTGACGAATCGCTTCCTATATCGGTGGGAAGGGATAAAAGTGACGTGGAAAGGTTGAAACGTGCGACCGAAGGAAGTCCTGTAAGGGGA
>JBBABI010000013.1:15067-22045 GCA_041679065.1 Candidatus Absconditabacterales bacterium | reverse complement strand
GATAGAGATTCTCGAAATAATCATGATATTCCTGATAATGTGCGACTAACTCCTCCTTACAGATTCCTGGATCATAAGACAATAATGTCTCCTTAAACCTCTCCCATTCTTTGTATTTGTCACCGATCTGCGATTCAAATTCCTGCGGCAGATCCAATTCGTCCTCATGGGTGAACACTCATTCGATATTTCTCAATTCTATCAGCCTTTTGTATGGCTCTTCTACATACGTGATATATTTCTGCTCATTTTCAGAAAGCGCATCACGAGCATTTTCTATATAGGACTTATTTATCGTCACTGAGGTGAAATCCAATTTCTCATCGACATATGCTTTGGTGCTGCATGTCGTGATCGCATTATCCTTGTAGGTGAAGTAAAAATATTCCACATCGCCTATACCCGCCCTTTTGGCTTTATTGATGAGGTAAAACGGCAATTTAATGTATCACTCCGTGCCATATTTCTTGATGTAGTCGACTATATCGGTTTCTATACCATCCTTCATTTCTTTTGTCTGATATCATTTCTCTTCGGTCAAAATAGTTTTTATTTTTTCCTGGAATTCAGCATTTAATGCTTCATCAGCATTTTCTGTGGCGGTAGTAATATTTTCAGCATTTTTTATTTCAGGCGTTCATGCGATAGATGTTCATATTTTTTTAGTGAAAAGAAGCATAAGCTGCACTACTGAAAGGGTCTCTATATCAGCGAAGGTGATTTTTTTGTCATTTCGCCGACCATTGATATTGATATACCATCCATCGTCATAGTACATACCTAGTGATGCTTTTTTGTCTGGCGTGAAATACATGATCAATGACATAAGATCATTGTTTCATGTATAACCGTAAATCTCTTTAGCTATCCTGTATATCACATTCTGTCCCACAGAAGATGAATATTCTGCTGATGAATCATCGAATCTGTCTAGATCCGATCATGCAACACTACGGTTTTTCAGTAATTCTTCCGTAAAGACCGTCGGCTTCAGCTCTATCGTTCCAGCATCCATGTTTTCCAGAAATTCTTCCGTAGCAACATAAGAGATATCTGAAATACTGCCCACGGATTTTTGTTTCTCCAATGACACTCATAGATTCTTGTAGGTGTAATATTGTTTCAGGAACGAGATATTTGGCAACAATGTTACATATTTTTCTTTATATGATTCATTATCTTTAAGACTAAACTCAAAGTTAAGCACATTATAATACATCTCCACAATCTGATTTTGATCCTCAGCATACAATTTTTCCAGCGCTGTAAAGCATGTCGCATTAACTGTTTTTAGTCTCTCAGCCCGTGCTTTGGCATATGCATCTATATCCGTATACCCTTTCACCTCTTCATCTACGGACATGGTTTGATAGGTCTTGGAATCAGCAATCACTTTCTCTATGGAAGAAATTCCATCAGTATTTTTTATTCATGTGATAAATGCAGTATATTGTGTCGTATGGTCTGCAGTCGTCGTGCTAGGTAAAAATCTTTTGATGTATTCCATCCTTTTGGACAGTACAGTATCCAATTCAGCTCTCTCCTTAGTATATTCCGTAAGCTCATCTCACGTCAAAGTAACCGTGGACGTTTTTGGATATTCAGGATTATATTTTTTTATATAGGGAAAATCCTCTATTTCCTCCAAATACACAACCGCTCGATATGCATCTTCCAACGTTACTGCCTTATTCTTATCTATAGAATCACTTCGATTAAAGAACTCAGCAAAAGATTCTGTCCCAGAAAGTGTGAAACTCTTATCACCACGAACTGTTGCTTGTAATATAGCTTGTTTGATTTCATTCCTATACAACGGCTTATAATCTTCCTTATTTCTGAGATAGAAGTCCACTACATCGTAATAATAGGCATCAGCGACGGTATTAGCTGCTACTGATAATGCTCCCACTACTCCTGCTGCAACTGACACTATCCATCATGGAGGTCCGAAAGCCGATGCTCCCAGAGCGACTCATGCGCATCATGCAGCGAAACTCGCCGCCCCTGTCGCCAGGTGAAAATTAGCACGCTGCTGCTGATTTTTCGCTCTTAATTCATTTGCCTTTTTTATAAAATCTGATTGCCCAGATTCCTGGGTGAAGATCCAGAAATCTACGACACCTCCAATGAGATCCAGATACGGGATCATCCTCAATCATTTAGCCAATGCCTTGATCGGTTTAGCAACAGACAAGACCTTGGTGATATCAGAGATATCTTCCACGCTTTCCGCTGCTTTGATAAGTTTGACGACATCATCAGAGATAGTATTCAGTCATTTACCCTTCAAGAGTTTATTTATCTCCGTCGCATCTTTCTCTTTGGCCAACAGCTTCAATAGATCATTATCTTTGGATATCACTGCTAGATCCTTGGCAGCATCCTCAGAGATTACAAGACTATTGAAGACGTCGATAGATAATTTATTTCATAGTTTTTTCCAAATTTTGACCGCATCCATGCAAGAAGCATTTTTGCTTGCATCCTCAAAATATGTTATCGATTTTTCTATATTTACCTTTTGCACGGGCAACAACTCGCCATCTTGAGCTTTTAATTTCAAAACCTTTACGATCCCATCCATGCTTTCTCTAGTCTTGGAGGCAGTTATGGTCTCAGACATCTTCTCTGCAATCTTAGCTCTTTTGATCGCTTCCCCTGTTCACCATCCTGTCAATCCTGCACCTATCATTATTCAGGATGCTGTCAGATTACGAGTGGTTGTTCCTGTCTCAGCCGTAGTAGACTGCATCTCTTCTTTCAAATTCTCAAGTTCTTCGACGGTTGTAGCGCTTGCCAGCTTTTCCTGTTTCTCTTTGACGAAAGCGAAAATCTTTTCGGCAGTTACTGGAGATAATGCAGCCAATTGCTTTTCTGCTGCCGTCAATTTGAGATCATCTATATCGGTCAATGACGTCTCAGAAGTCATCCATGCTTTCAATCTATCAGACAAAATATCCACTACCTTTCATTGGAGCGTTCAGAGTTCCTTTTTGAGGTCTGCAAGATATATCATTGCGAGTTCCTCTTTTTTCTGCTGTAGTGCATCTATCGGCATAGAAATGCAAGAATAATAAAAGTTTTAAAGGAATTTATCTACCTTAGAGATTATTTTTACGATCTTCGCGATATCTTTGCCTTCTTCCATCAATGGAATCAGCCTTAGTCATTTGATAAGCGGCTTAAATTCGTCGAGCATATCATCTAGAACGGTTAATTTTTTTGCAAGCTTTAGTTCTTCTGTGAGACTTTCCAGCCCATGCGCCTTGAATGCCAGCTTCAGATCATCAGCATCTTTAGCGGCATCTATTTTAGTCAACAACACTGCTACATCATCTGCGGCCAGTATTTTGCTGGTGTATTTCATATCTACGCCGATATCAAAAAGCTTATTCAATGCCTTCAATTCATCCTCAGGGACTGCTTTGATATCTTTTACTACCGCTTCTAGTTTATCCATCTGTCGTCTTATGCTCACTTTTTCTGTCGGAGTCCCTGCTTTTCGTTTAGTCTCTAAATTTTTTATTTTTTCATTGAGACTTTTTTCTAGCGTCGTTTGTGCCTCAGCAAGTTCTTGACCTACTTTGGGAGCGATAGGCGTCTTGGGTGTTTTGGTATATTTCTTGGGTAATGTAGGAATGATATCAGCCAATTTATCTCATTTTGCTAATTTTATTTTAACATCTCTCCAGTTTGTTATTACTATTTTGAGCGTTTTTTCATCAGTGATTTCTGATAAAGGAACTTGTTTCAAAAACGATTCAAAATCAGCCACATCGGTGAATTGCGCCAAGTTTTTACCCAAAAATTTACCAAATGTTTCCGGTGTCGCTATTCCTGTATTAATATTAAACCAGGCAGTTAATGATTTGACCGCATCAGGTTTATTTGCCATATTATACAATAGATCAAAATCTTTTACGCTTACACCCTTTAGTGCTCCCTTGAGGATATTTCCTCCTGAATCTGAAACAAGAGCATCTATAACTTTTAGTTTAGCTATATTTCTAAACTCATAATCAAAGCCTATTTGTCTTTCTCGAATATTATATTTGATTCGATCAACCTTACTGCCAAATGTTGGTCTTGGTGTTTCTTTAATCATAATCTTTCTCACATTTGCATCCTTTAAATAATTTTTTATCATTTTCGCTTCTGTCTTATCAGTAACTCAGCAATATTCCGTCAAAACCTCTTCCATACTATTCACGGAAGTTCATTTGAAATTTTTATCTCTTGTGATTCTTACCGCCCTTCCTTCATTTATTTTTCATGTCATTATTGCATTTTTCAACAGCTGCTTTGGATCCGAACTATTAATTATAGCATTTTTCCGATACCATCAAGGCAAAGGGACTTTATCCATAATTGAGCATTTAGCCATTCTCATAGCCAGGCTCATTCATGTTTTGGGGACAAAAGCTCATATCTTTACCATATTCTTTCATAGTTTGAATACAGGCGTAAGTCACGAAACAGCGCCAACAAGATACAATGTTCATCATGCAACTACAAATCCATAGGTCAATTTCGCACCTCTTTCCATAAATCACATTTTTTCGTGAAGTGCATCCCAGAATGAAGTCATTATAACACAATACGCATTTAGAGGCCTTAATCGTTTATCTGGATCATCGCTATTAATTCCTGTCATCGCATGAATTGCAATTATGGTTTTCTTTTTAAATGCAAAATACTCTTCTGATAATGCCTTAAAATTTTCGATATCTTCTGTAGTCACCGTGCCACTTTCAAATTTAGTCTTATATTCAAGCAAGGTCTTGGAAAAACCCTCAAGAAAAGCTTTTCATGTACCATTTTTCAGATATTCTTCTTTGGTGACTGAATCCATATTAAGTATGATTGCTATAGGCTCAAAATACTTCTGCATAAATCATGATCCATTCAAATTTACGGCATCTTCTGATAATTTCTCTGTACACATCACTAAATCTTTCCTTGTACTATCATCAAGTTTTCCATCAGCTATATCTGTAAGCGCTCTATCTAAAATATCTACTTTAGTGTCCTTATCATAATCCAGGATATCGTCCCTGTCTTCGTCTACTGACGCAATATCTTTCTGAAGGTCAGCCGATATCTTTCCATCCTCAGGGTCAAATTCACTCAAGCTTTCGCTTAGTTCAGATATCTTTTTTTCCTCAAAAATAGTTTTGAGTGTCGGATCGACATTTATTTCCATCCAAGTACTATTATCTAAAGCGGCTTGCAGAACATCATCTTGCTCATCAGCAGTTAAATCATCCCGTTTTTTATTATCAGGCAGTTCGGTTTTTAATTTCTTTAGAGCGATTTTTTCTTTAAGTTCTGTTTTCTTTTCTTCAAGATAATTCGCTACTTCAATATATTGCTCAAAAAAGAAATCTAATTTCTTATTCGCATCTTTGTCTACAGCTAACCAGTTCTTTATACATTCAGCTATATCTGCCCCTGGCTTATATCATGCAATGCTAAATGTTCCCACTCTTGTCAGAAATAGCAATAACAAATTAGAAAGTTTTTCTTTCGGCCAATTAAGCAAATAGGTTTCATATTCTTGAATATTCTTCCCTATTATCGCTTCATATATTCATTTTTCTGATATAATGCTTTCCACATTAGCATAGCTTTTATCTATGGAAAAAGGGACAACTCAACGATAGTCTTTTTCTTCTTTCCCATCATATCCGATTCAAAGATTTACATTATTCTTCCATCAATGGTCCTTATTTGTTTTAAATAGCGTTTCATTCATTGTATTTACCTTATCGGCGAAATCATTGTATTTCTTTTTCTCTGCCTCACTTAATTTATCAAAGTCTGATTTCTGTTCTTCTGGAGGTTTGGTCGTTTCTGGTTTAAGCCGATTTAATAATGCTTTAATCCCAAAAAATCCAGCAACTCCTATCCCTGCATATTTGAGAAATTTACCGACTCCATGATTCCAGAATCACTCTTTTTTTTCTTCTCAATCTTTATCGTTCTCTCCACTTTTTTTCTTCTTCTTGAACCAGCCAGCCATCCATCCAATTAACAATCATACTCAAGTAGCTATTAATATTGGCTTTTTGTGTTCTTTTATTCGTTCCCATGATTTACTAGTTCCATCTTTTATCTTTTCCCAGAAAGTCTTTTTCGTTACTTCAATCTCCTTGAGATCTGCCTCATACGCCGTAAGCAACGTCTCTTCTTTGACTTTCTGTGCTTCGGCGACTGCTTTAACATCAGCTTCTAATGTTTCTAACTTTAGCTCTATTCGGCCTTGTCTGATTGCATTTATCAGCTCCTGAGTCTCTTTTTTCTTGGCTTCTATAACCAGCTTCTTGGTTTCTATCTCCTGTTCTTTAGTCGTCAGAACTTCCTTGCTTAGAGTCGCTTTTGATTTATCCAATTCTTCCACTTCGGTCTTTAGCGTAGATACCGAAGTTTTGATTTCGGTGATATTCGCTTCAATCTTACTGATTTTATCGGCATTATCGTGAGTGGAAGCATCTGATTTTTCTTCAACAGGAGTCTCTATCGGATCAATATCCGCTACTGCTGGAGAAGTATCTTTTTTTTCGATAGCTTTGTCTGGTGGTGTCATGAAGAATGATGAAGTGTTAAAGTGTTGAAATGATAAAATGTCCCGACCGTTTATCAATTTATCATTTTATCGCGAACGAAGAGAGCTTTTATCACTCTATCAAGTATATCCGGAATCGGCTATTTTTACAAAAAAAACGGGCCTACAGAGTCCGTTTAGATTGACATAATTGGCTTAATATATTAAATCATTGTTTTTATTAGATAATGGCTGCAGGTTGCCGCAGATTGCTGCAGAAAAAATCTAAATTAACAATCTGAGGCGCGACCCCGGCATGCCGAGGGGAGTGTGAGGCTACCTGAGGCCATCTGAGACCATCTTCGACTATTTCACCATCCTTCCCAATACCGCGAAAAACGCGTCAATATCCTCCTTATCGTTGTACACAT
>JBBABI010000013.1:0-15057 GCA_041679065.1 Candidatus Absconditabacterales bacterium | reverse complement strand
ACGCAAAAATTTATGCAACGGATACGCGCAATGCCCGCCACAACGGATACAAATTTTCTTGGCGGCAAAATTTTCTCCGACTAAGGTAGTATTTTTCTGCCTAGGAATCACGAAAGAGAAGACGCCGACTCTCTTGGCTGGATTGTAAGGGCCGATAAGCTCAAGTTTTTTAGCTTTTTCCAGGGCTTGAAATTTCTCCAACGCATAGCGAGTAAGTTCTTGGTCATGATCTCGAATCTTCTTCATACCGCCTATTTTCTCGATATAGTCTATCGCTTTGAGCAAGGAAACTGCTCAGATGATATTTGGCGTACCTGCTTCGAATTTTTCCGAAGTGCCGAAAGTCGTATATCTCTCCATATCCACATCAGCTATCGCTCCTCCTCAGGAGATGAGCGGCTGGAGTTTTTTGATCCGGTCCTTCTTAAGATATGCCACACCAAGCCCCGTATAGGCCATCATTTTATGCGCAGTGAAAACGAAACAATCACAACCGATCTTGGTGACATCCACCTCGAAATTAGGGACGGACTGAGATCCATCAACCAGAAAAAAGGTATCTGATCTGAGATGCTGTTTGATCTTTTCTACATCGTAAATACCACCCGTCACGTTGGACACGTGCGAACAAGCAACTACTTTGACTTTCTTGTCATATTTCTTGGCGAAATCCTGCCGATCTATGGTGTAGTCCGATCGCATATTGATAAATTTGATACTGAAACCATATTCAGCAGATAAACTTTGCCGAGGCACAATATTGGCATGATGATCCCGGATGCCGATCAAGACGACATCTCCTCTGCCGAGAAATTGTGATTTACACAGCGACTGAGCGATAAGATTGATGGCGTAATTTGCATTGTAGGTATAGATGATTTCACTGGATTTCACCTTGAGTAATTCAGCGACCTTGGTTTTGGATGCTTCGTACAATTCTTCGGATCTTTCTGATAAAGAATAGGATCCTCTATGGATATTGGCATAGGATGATTCTACAAATTCAGAGACCCCATCGATGACTTCTTTAGGTTTTTGCGTAGAAGCAGCACTATCCAAGTAAATCAATCATGGATTATTTTTGAAGATAGGAAAGTCCTTTTTAAGCATTTGTTTACATTTTTTAATAATTTAAATATATTCTTTTTATGGTCACAGATTGCCGCAGGTTGCTACAGATTGTTATATTAATTTTTCTTAAAAAAATATAAATTAATAATCTGAGGCTATGTGAGGCCAACTGAGGCTACCTGAGGCTATTTTTTCACGATAACCTTATCCATTTCCAAGCTTCCCAAGTCGATTTCCTTCAATGATGCATAATCGGAATAATATTTTTTGAGGAGCTGATAGCTTCTGATCTGCTGAGCGACATCAGCAAGATTATTGATGTAGATCTTCTTATCTTTCAAATACACGATCGTTCTTTCTCCGCCCGGCAAATATTCGATATGCTGGATCTGTCCGGAAAATGCTTCATAGATGAGATCTGTCTGCTGGATAATATCTTCTGCTGATTGCCTATAGAAAAACCCGATCATGGCATTCATTCCGCTCAGATAATCAGGAAGATCTAAGATTCTGACGCCGGCACCCATGGTATTCCCCGAATAGATAGGGAAGATGTGACCGCGGAATACTCCATATTTCTGATCAGCATTCCTGATGATGAGTTGCGGTTCCTGGAATATCAAATCCACTTTCACGGTATTGGCATTGATGAAAGTGATTGTCATATCCTTGAGGAAAGGGAAGCTTCCTTGCAAGGTTGCTAAAATGGTATTTTTGTTGAAACGGACGACATTATAATTTTCTTGTTT
The DNA here is from genome assembly GCA_041679065.1 of Candidatus Absconditabacterales bacterium. Taxonomy (GTDB): domain Bacteria; phylum Patescibacteriota; class Gracilibacteria; order Absconditabacterales; family Absconditicoccaceae; genus CAJBLF01. The sequence goes on along the minus strand of JBBABI010000013.1, from coordinate 13,237 downwards.
TATCTGTGCTGTGACCGCCTTATAGAGATAAGGATCATCATAGATCTGGATATCACCAGAATCATAATTGATTGTATCGATAGTATACTGTTTTGCAAACAAAGTATTTTTGAGCAAAAGGAATCCTCAGTAGATGAGTACAAACACGATAAAGATAATCCAGATAGTTTTGAGAGGAACACGACGACGAGACAAGACTTTTCTGCTTATCTTTTTCTCTGTATCTATGGTCATTCTGGATCTATGGATTTTCTTCACAGGACGAGGGATAACAAATTTAATCATAAGTATTCTTATAAAAAAACACTAAAGCTTCGTCTATGATTGAAAGGTGGAAACATGCGATCGAAGGAAGTCCTGTAAGGGGAAATAGGCAAACATGTAAGAAACTCCATCATTTTTCCATCTTTCAACTTTTCCATCTTTCCATATTTCGATTTTACCTAAGGTAAAATCGATAATACAACATATACGTCAATACAGATCAGAATATGATGCCGCCAAGCACTTCCCATGGCGTATGTCCGATCCTTTCTTTGAGCGGTCATTCCTTTTTCTGCAAGACATTCTGTAATTCAAATCTCATGGAATTGATATATTGAGCATGTTGTCCTGCTTCATATCTGAGATTCATCGCATCGTATGCAAATAATAATGAAAAAGCGAAAGCTACCGCAAATCGGACACTTCCCAATCCCTGATCAAGCATGACCAACATCGTCACACTGCTTGCTAATCAACTATGAAATGAAGGGAATCATCATGAAGAAAATATGTGTCCCATATAGAAACGCTTATATCTGATCAGATCGATAACTACTTTCACTACTTGAATGATAACACCTACGATCGCGACAATCAGGATAGGATACATATGTCGTCAAGACTGAAAAAATCCCCTCGCCGTCTGGATAACATAGTCAATCATGAGGAAATCTTTTAGTGATAAAAATGCTTATCTTTAAAGTGTATGGAAATGAGGCGGAAATTCAAACAAAAAACTGATTTTCTTTCGCGAATTGCTATGAATTGTATGTACGTATACATATTCGTGGATTTCTTGTTGTCACGATTTCCAAAACCCTTGTATTCTTCATCCAAAATTCTATCATCCTGGTAATTGATTTTAGTATCTTTTTATTGTTTGTGCATGAAAAGAATCTGACTTTTCTTTGGCGGACTGAGCAATGAAGCGGAAGTATCCATAAATTCTGCTAAAAATATCGCTAAATATTTTGATTATAAAAAATACCAGCTTGTACTTATCTACTGGGATAAAAATGGTAATTTTTATATTGTAGACGATATCAATAAACTCAACAAAAAGAAAGCATTACCTATCACTGACTTTAAAAAAATATTTGATATCGCACTACCTATTACCCATGGCAAATATTGAGAAGATGGCACACTTCAGAGTATTTTTACCCTACAAAAAATTAAGTACTGTGGATGCCATGTTTTGAGTTCAGCACTCTGTATGGATAAATCACTCTTTAAACTTTTCATGGCCGGGCATCACATTCCTCAGACAAGATTCGTAGGTATAGATTTCCAACTTATGAACAATACAGAGATTGAAAAAAAAATCAAAGAAATAAAAAAAACATTACCTTTACAACTCTACGTCAAACCTTCTAACTCATGATCTTCCCTTGGAATTAGCAAAGTAACGAAATATGAACAACTCAATAAAGCCATTACAGATGCCAGCAGACATGACAACAAAATTCTCATAGAAGAGTGATTGATCTCACCCAAAGAAGTTGAGGTAGCAATACTTGGCAATAATAAACTTACTATTTCAGAACCTGGAGAATTGATATTAGCAAAAGATTTCTATGACTACGAAGACAAATACAAAAACAATGAAGCAACGGTTTGTATTCCGGCGAAGATATCAGACACCGAGAAGAAAAAAATTCAGAATTTAGCACAGAAAGTGTACAGACTCTGTGACTGCACTGGATTTGCAAGAATCGACTTCTTTATTGCTAAGAACAAAATATATCTCAATGAGATCAACACCCTGCCAGGATTTACTGATATTTCGATGTTTCCTATGCTTATGAAACATATATGAATATCATATACAAAACTCATACACACCATTATTAGTTTAGCATAATTTATTTGGTTGTACTATATTTATGTATGTAATCTATATTAAAACAATAGTCATTTTAAGTATTTGCTCATTATTTTTTGTATGAACACATTCTTTTGCTGCTACTCCTGCAAATGTAGACATGAGCAAGATCAAGACCACATGGATTTCCCGAACTAACGGAGAAAGAAAATCACTTAAACTCACCTCCTATACATGAAATACTCTTTTAGATACCTCCGCACAACAACGAGCTGAATATCTGCAAACGCTCGGTAAAACTACGCATCAAAGATTAACCGGTGACGGGTATTACAATTATCGGAGCATTCAAAGCTGGTTTGCTCTCCAACATGTGGGATTCAGCAACGCAGAAGGAACGATGTTTTCTGAAAGCCTTGGACGATGATATTATCGTTGTACTCAAGCTGATTGTACCGATGCACTTATCAAAGCCATAAAATCTACATGGAATTTCTTTATGAGTGAGAAATACAAAAAATCCAGACCCCATTACAATGCCATCGTCAGCAAGAATTTCAATAGTGTGGGATTAGGCATTGCTGTGACGAAAAATAGATATTATCTTGTAAGTCATTATGGCAAGAATGTGATGAAGATAAAATAACAACCAATTGAATACCCCCTTTTTGGAAGGGGGAGGTATCCCCGAGGGATGGGGGATTTTAGTCCGCAAACAATAAAATCTCCCACCACTTCGTGGTCCCCCCTCTTTCGGTAAAGAGGGAACTTCATAAACAGGCCATTATTGTTCACTTTTCACTTTTAGTTGTTAGTTAGTAGGTATCATGCAACTCTTCTTACTGGATCATATCAATAATAAAGGTGATGAAATCACTATAGATAATCACGAACTTCGAAACCAAGCCAAAAAAGTACTCAGATTGGAAACAGGCGATGTGATTTTCCTGCAAGAAAAAGACACAAGATATGAAATAGAAATTACCTGACTCAGAGATCTGAAGATTTTCGGAAAAGTGAAAAACACCATCAACGCTCCCTCGGACAAAAAACAAACAACGACCATGCTTATTGCTATGCCGAATAAACGGGAAAAAGTGGAACTCATCGTCCAGAAATTATGCGAAATAGGTATAGAGAAGATCGTTTTCCGGCCAGCGGAAAGATCTGTCATCAAAGTATGGAATGAGAAGAAAAAAGAGAGATTGATGAAAATAGCTAAGGAAGCGATTGAACAATCATGGTGACGGAATCTGCCTCTAGTCACATTTTCCTCTGACATCAACGAATGGATTAAGAATACTAAACTAACTATCTTTGATAAAAGTTGAAACGTGGAAACGTTGAAAGATGGAAACGTGATGGAGTCTTTTTGAAATGTTTCCACGCCTCCACAGCCGAAGGCTTCCACATTTCCACTCCCGCTTTGCGGGATCATAGGTCCTGAAGGCTGACTGACGCCTATTGACTACAAGCGTTTCGAAGCAGTCAAACCTGAAATCAGAGATCTGGGAGATACTATATTAAGAATGGAAACTGCATCTATCATAGGAGCCTGGATTTTAAAGAATTGTTAGAATCGTCATTGCGAGCCTGTCTGCGGTAGGCAGGGAGTTTTTTTGACGACGAAGCAATCCAGTTTTGCTTCTTTTTTTTATAAATTTTTCCTTACCCCTTACTTATGTCGGTTTCTCCTCATCCCGACCTTCTCCTTCAGAGAAGGAGTCTTGGCTCGTTATTCCCCCTCTCTGAAGGAGAGGGGGCTAGGGGGTGAGGAAAAAGCACTCCCAACAAAATTTTTATTGTAAATGTCCATCAAAATCTTATATTCCAGGGAGACATTTATTTTTAGCAATGGCGGCAAGCATTTCATGAAAAAACTCCTCAAAAAATTATTCTTCTATAATACCATTTATCCCCTCCTGAAAGAAAGTTTCCTGTATCAGGCATGGAAAAAGTTCAGCTGAAAACTAGCCAATTCCCTCTATGGGAATCCGTCCAAGAAATTTTTTGTCATCGGAGTGACGGGAACCAACGGCAAAACCACGACCGTAAATCTGATCCATAAAATTTTGAACGAAAATGTAGGGAAATGTGTTTCGGTAAGCACTGCGAATATTCTGATTGGCGACCAGGAAGTTCCTAATACAAAAAAAATGACGTCATTAGATATCTACGATCTCCAATCAACCTTAGCAATGGCCAAAGATGCTGGTTGTAAGATCGCCGTCTTAGAAACCTCATCTCATGGGCTGGATCAATACAGATTTGAATGAATCGAATTTGATTTCGCAGTATTGACGAATATCACGCATGACCACCTGGATTATCATGGCACTATGATAAGATATACACAAGCGAAGAAAAAACTTTTTGACTATGTCCTGACTAACACAAAGCAAAATAAATATGCCTCATTTCCTGCTGATGACAAGATCGGCAAGCAATGGTTTGATGAAATGCCCTTTGATAAAAAACTGAGTTTCGGGATTGTGAGTTCTGCATCATTAAAAGCTGACCGCATTCACGAAAAAACCGACGGGACGGAATTCAGCTTTTCCTACCTAGGAAAATCCTATGAAGTAAAAACTCATCTCCTGGGAAAATTCAACGTCTCAAATATTCTGGCTGCACTCAGTGTAGCTATACAGATCGGAGTAGATATCCAGAAAGCGATCACTTCAATCCAATGATTTACTGGCGTTTCATGAAGAATGGAATGTATAGAGAAAAACGGCGTGCATTGTTTCGTAGATTTTGCTCATTCTCCTGATGCATTGGAAAAGACATTGAATTATCTTTCTAATGTAAAATGATCAGGGAAATTGATCACCGTATTTGGTGCTCCTGGACTGAGAGATACAGCCAAGAGACCTCTCATGGGAGAAGTAGTGGATGACTATGCGGATCTTATCATTGCGACTGATGATGATGCTGATACGGAAAATAGATTCACTATTTTGAAACAGCTTACGGCGAATATCAAGAAAAAAACATTGGGAAAAGATCTGTTCATCATCCCAGAAAGAAAACTTGCCATCAAATTCGCTTTGGAATCTGCACAGAAAGGCGACGTCATATTATTTGCCTGAAAAGGTCATGAGACGGTCCATTTGACGAATTTAGGGAAGAGGAAGCGAAGCGATAAGGAAGAGATATTGATGTCCGTCTAAGCGGACAGTGGATGCCCACACCATAATCTTGTAGAGACACATTGCATGCGTCTAAGCGGAGCTAAGCATATTGATGGTGTGGTGCAATTGAAGCTCCGGCAAGCCGGAGACAGTGGAGAATTGAAATACAAAAAGATAGAAGATAAAAAACACCATTATTCATTATTCATTATTCATTGTTCATTATTCATTCCATGAAATCCAAATTCTCTTTAGATCCGAAAAAATTGATTGCAGGGAAATATTTTGGCCAATTCCAAAGTATTTTTTCTGGAGTCGGGACAGAAGCAAATGATTTGAGGCCATATAGTCCAAGCGATGGAGCGAAATCAATCAATCGGAAAACTTCTGCAAAACAGCAGCAACTATATAGCAACATCTACCATCAGGAAAAGGCAATCGCGATAGACATTCTACGGGATGTGAATTACAATCGGAACGGCAAGATGCAAGGCAAGAAAAATGAGGAATTGGTCTGTGATATGATGTCAGATATTATTTTTTATGCGAAAACCTATGGTGCGACATTGCAGATTTTTTATCCTCAGCGGAAATGAATATTACGAAAAACATATGCACTCAAACAAGAACTGACTGAAAAAAAATATGATGCAGCGCTGGCATTGATGACCGAAATTTCTCAGCAGTCAAAAAAATCTCCCAAAAGATATCACAGCAGCATACCTGGGTTTCTCTCACGTATAGTTACGAACAAGGGTAGAAGAGCTATCGTCATCTTTTCTGATTTTCTCGGCGTCGATGATGCTCACGTGAAACAATTGCAGCAATTGAAAAAAGAGCATGTATTGGTGCTCTTCCAGTTACCAGTGAATAAGGAATTGGGACAGAATTATGATTGATCGATGATCAATTGCCAAGCTGGTAATTTGAGATGATTGGAATTTCAAAAGATGTAATTTAAATTAAAACGTAGTCAACGATTTGGTTCTTACAAATTGTTTGAGCTGTGTACATTCAGGAAAAGCAGACTAAACAGTGTAGCGAGTCTTGTAAGAACTAGACTTTTTTGCATACTCGTATACTACAATTAGAAATTTATATAGAAGGAACAATAGTTATATTTGGTGTTGTGGGTAATTTGTTTTTGTTTATGGCGCTTTAGACGCTGGCAAAAAGTCCGAATACCCATCCACCAAATTTTGAATTGGAGACATGGTGCGTAGACACTGCATGTACGAGTATGAATTTAGTGGATGGATACCCTATTTTAGTTCATAATTATTTAAAAAATGATTACAATTGGAATTGATGTATCCAAGTTATCATTGGATGTATTCATCAAAGAAGAGTGTAAATCTAAAAAAATCAAGAATCAGTACGAGACGATTATCAAAACAATGGAGGAAATGTGAGATTGTAAGGTCTTTTACGAAGCTACATGAGTCTATTCTCAGACATTATGTAAAGCATTGAATGACCTCAAGATCGAGCATTATCAGCTCCATCCGACAAATGTACATTTGTTAGCAAAATGATTATGAGAAAGGAACAAAAATGACAAGATTGATGCAAAAAGAATAGCAGAAATTGGAGAATTGTTATATGAATCATGAATTAATACCCTGATAAAACCTAATAGCAATACCATCAATTTGATACAAAGCAATTTAGGCAGAATATATTCACTAAAACAGATGAGAGTTAAATTATTACAGCAAATAGATAAGGAGAAGAATGATCCTTACAAGAACGAACTTATGATGGATTTCTATCAATCACAAGTAACTAGACACGATGAAGTAATCAAAGAAATCTACAAACAAATTAAATCATTATTAGAGAAAGAATGACTTGAAAATAAGTTAAAAAACATGGAATCAGTACCATGAATTCATGAAAATGTATGAATAGATTTGATTGGATTCTTTCTAAAGTTGAAAGAAAAATGAATCAAAAAAGATGAAATAGCAAAAGTAAAAGCATATTCTTGATTGGATTGTTCACAGCAACAATCATGAACAAGCTTAAACAAAGCGTGAATATCAAAAAGATGAAATTCGAAGATTAGAAGGAGTCTATATATGGCTTCTGTCGGATGGTATCAAATGATCAAAAACAATAAATATTCAGGAACAGTATTGTGACAATTCTTTTTGAGAATGAGAAGAAAATTTGAAAGTAATGCTAATAAACGTGGGAAATCAGTAATGTGTGCGATGGGAAAAAAGTTACTAATTACTTCTTGGGCTATATTCTGGAATGATACCAAATATAACTATTGTTAATTTTGACTTGCATTGACCATGGAGACTTTTTGACCCGGAAGCAAAAAGTAACTCCCCGAAGGGTTAAAAGTGAGGCCAAGCGCAGCGTCCTTAAAAAATTTAGATACAAAAAATAAAGCTCGAGAGGGTTGACTTCTTTACATATATAATTATAAATAGAAAAATAAATACTAAACAACTATGAAAGGGACATTGCAATACGCCAAAACGCTTGCCTATTTGGGAGAAGAGTTTACCGACATTCTCCAAGCCATCTTCGGAGATAAGCAAGAACTAACAGTAACGAAATTCAAAAAGAAAAGCCACGAACAAACAACTTCATTAGCAGAAAAGGATGAAGCATTGATGCTCATCTGCAGAAAAAATTATCTTTGGCCGGATGATGATCCTGTAGAGAATTTCATTGGAATCTGCACCAGAGCAAATTATGTATAAACAGAGATTGAGTTTTCATCAGTTTCTGTTTTATTTATATCTCTTGAAATCAATCACGAATTGGATATTTTATATGTGATATAAATTTTATCTTTTTAAAAAACCTTCATGAATTTTTCTCTTGATCTCTCTGGATCTGTGATAACCGGCAATATAAATCCAGAAGTATTTTCTAATCTTGGATCGTTCTTTGGTATGTTTTTAGGCGGCATGTTTATCGTCTGGATAATCATCTGGATAGCGGTAATGGTATTTATGCTTATTTCCCGGTGGAGAGTATTTGAAAAAGCTGGATTTCCAGGATGGGGAATTCTGATCCCATTCTACAATATGTATCTGATGTTTAAACTCGGAGGTCGATCAGGATGGAATTTTCTTTGGATCTTGTTGCCACCAGTATTCGCAATCCTTATGATCATCAATTACTTTAAAATTGCAGTAAGATTTGGCAAACCATCTATTTATGGACTTGGCATCCGGCTGGTCGGAATCGTATTCATTCCTATCCTTGCCTTCGATAAATCCAAATACATCCCTCTCAAGAAGAAGTAGTATCGAGACATAAGTATCAAAACATAAGTATCAAGACATAAGTAGTAGGATTTTTTCATGATCTTACTACTTTTATTTTTACCTGATACTTGATACTCACTAACCTTGATTTTCCTCAGCAAATCCATATACTATTTCAGTTGAATTGATCGGAACACTTCAACATTTCCACACTTCAACGTTTCAACTTTCTTTCATGGGGATGTCCTGGCTTTGATAGAAGGACTCCATATGTAATGACCGCCACTCTTCGACGAACGTACCGAAATAAAACAATCGTTCAAACCAATAATGCAAACAAGAATCTCAAAAGAGCTTTTGCTCTCGTTCCTGCGTACGCGTAGTAACGTTCTTGACTCCAAGTATCCGACACCTACTAGGACTTGGATGACTGAGTAGGTACGCTTATGTTGCTAAGACGAAATGCTCTGCCTGTCGATCGGCTACGGCTTGCCTGTAATAGTAACATTAAAAATCTGGCCTATTGATAGACTATCGTGGTAGAAATTGTTATGTATGCCTTTTAGACATGGGTTCGAATCCCATCATCTCCAAGAAAAATTTTACAAATTTTTCTAAGAATGCAGGATAAGGATAAGAATGAAGAAAGAAGGATAAAATTTTTCTTCCTCCATTCTTATTCTTCATTCTTCGCCTTCACTCTTGCTTTATCAACATGTTTGACTTCGAAAAATTCCCTGTATATACAAAGTCCGAAGAGACTTATTCTTTGATTACAAAGAACATTTTTCCCAAATCCTTCGACAGAAATCTCAAAGATCAGCTTCAAAGAGCGTCTACAAGCATAATCCTAAACATCGCCGAATGAGCAGGCAAATATTCCAAAGCAGATAAGAAAAATTACTATCTCACGGCAAGATGATCAGTGCATGAGTGTGTAGCCATTATAAGGATATTAAAAGCCGAATGAATAATTGATGAAAAGACATATTTAGAAATATATAGTATGTTTGAAGAAATCAGTAAAATGCTTTCTGGGCTGATAAATACTTTTATAAAGCACTAAAGAAGTTATTAACAAAAATCACGATTCCGGTCGTGATTTTTTTAATTAATATTTATTTTAACAAAAAAAAATCTTATGGTAATTCTAGTTATCATTAATATTTTTAGGTCATTCCACAATATGGATACCATATTTTGCCATCCCATTTTTCCGACGGTTAAAGTCAAATTCTCTATGGCCAATCTCTGTTGATGCAGACTTATAAGACTGATTTTTCAAAACATCAGCAACATCATCGAAAGCACCTTTATCACCATAGATAACGATAGTCACGTCATGTAACTTCTGCATATCTGTATTTTCCCATCGAGTTTTCTGAAAGGCCATCACACCAATCATGATTGCATTCGCCGCCTGTTTAGCAGTCAAATCTCCGATAATACCTGTTCATAAAAGAGGGATAACGACACTTCTCAAACCCCTCTTAGTAGCTTCTGATAAAGCATTACATACAGATCAAGAAACAATATTAAATTCATTTTCTTTTCATGAACCAACAGACACTACATGAATGAGAAATTTAGAATTTCAACCACCAGATTCTGTAACAGTTGCTTTGCTCCATTCTTGAAAATTTTCAATACTACCTCCTTTAGCCTTTTTTTCTTGTTCAATCATCTGTTCATACTCCTCCATTCATTTGATAGCACCGCCATTCGCTATTGCACCTCCTACTCAGCCGAATGATGCTGCACCATTGAAATGTGGCACTATATAAGCATCTGCCGAAATTTGTGTCATATCGCCCAAAACAAGAGAAATTGGAAGACCTTCCTCGACAATATTTACAGCATTTTCTCCTTTTTCTCATGAAGTTAGAAGAGTAAGAATTATATTTCACACACCAGTCTTATTACGATTAGAAGACTGAGGAAATTTTGTAAGACTATCCTTTTTATTCATATGAATAATAGTTAGAGGAATAAAGATAATTAATTATAATCAGAATCTCATATTTTGCAAATTTCCCTTCATAGTGTAACTCCTATCTTCTGTCTATTTACTACAGCAAAACTACAAGGCATTGATTTTTGCTTGGTTATCACCAACATATATTATATACTGTTATAGAGAGTAGCTATTAGGAACTGCTTTTGAGCCAATTCCTGCTTTAGCGGGTGTAACAAATTAAGGCTTATCTCCAAAAATCAAGAAACATCAATTAATATTTATAGAAAATCAGTCCTTCAATTAGGAAGGATATTTTTAATATTTAATTATTATTATTTTCAATATTTATTTTCATATACAATATGCTGAAAAAAATTATCAATAATTTGTTTTCAAACATAAGAAACATTTTTGGAAGTTTTTTCTATTCCATAAATCTCTTCCATTTTATTAAGTGTATCAATCGTATATTCAGGATGGAATTGTACTCATTTTGTTAATGCTCAAAAGGAAAAACTTTGATAAGAAGAAACTTGATTATAAGCAAGTCTAGTTCACATATTCCCGATTGAAAATATATCATCTTCATGAGATGTGATAACATCAATTTCATTAGGTAAATTATAAAATAACGGATCTTTCTCTCAATTTCTAGTAAGAGATACTGTTTGGATTCCCAATTCTGATGTTTTTCATTTTCAAATCATTCATCATAAGGTATCCGCTATGATATGAGATCAAAAACAACATCATAATAGAGGGATATTGTGAGTATATATAACTTTGATTTGATCTCTCAATTTAGATATCCATTGAGCATTTTCATATACAGACGAAGACGATCATCACAAAATAATGCCATCGATATTTTCAATATTGATAATTTCTTCTTCTTGAGCATAAATATTAGTCATATAAATGTTTGTTCTATTCTGTATAGATCATTGGAATAGTTCTAGATCAGGAGGAAAATTATCTCTTTTTATAACATCCTTTGATTCGCAGGATATAAGTAATATATGCAAACGTTCCTTTATATCGATACGTTGACTTATATCTATTGTTTGCTTTTGCGAGACATTCTCAGGGAGATACATATTATCATTTAAATTTATAAAAATCTTTCAGAATCTTCGAAAAGGAGAAACCTAATAAAGTCATACATGTTTTTTTAATTTTTTTTGAAAGTAGGGAATATTCGTCTTTATTTTCTAATATAGTAGTTATCTTTTTTGCGGCTCCATCTAAAGTGCTATATAAAAAGTCACCGGGAAATAGTTCTGAATACACCTCTCTATCTGGCAGGATAGGTATAGCTCAACTCAAAACAGATTTTACTATCCCATATCAAAAATTTTCTTGGTAAGCACAACTCAGAACAATCTTTGCTTTCGATAAAGTATGTAAATGTTGTTCCTCGTTTTCTCAAAATACAAAACGAACATTTTTGTATATTTTTAATCTCTTATAATATTTGTTATTTTCTAAACTTCTAAAACTCGTTATAACAAAAGTATAGTTTCTTAATTTTGATATAAGGAAAATTAAATCATCAATTCACTTATCATCATCCAATCTATGTGGGAAAAGGATATCTATATTTTTCTCTTCTTCTGACAATGGCTTCTTTGATAAAAAAGAGTCCATTCACCAAGGAAGTATTTTTACTTTTCATTTAAAAACATCAGGCACTAGATTATATAAATGTTTTGATGGAACGTAAATAATATCGAAAATAGAAAACCGAAGATTTTCACTGTATTTTAGTCGTGGCCAGACATAGAGATCTCTAGGTAAGAAGCTTCAACCATGTAAAAGCGCTCAAAGTTTTATATTTTTTCATTTAATTTCTAAAAGATATTGTAATATATCTATTCAAGGGGAAAAAAAATCAATAAATAATATGCTCTTAAATTTATCACTGTTGGAGAGAAGTGTTCAAAAGTCTCTATAATAGGCCAAGACATCTCCTTCGGCATCAAGAAAATTATCTTTAATCTTACTTGGAGTAGATGATTCTTTTCATCATATAGATACTATATCCCATGAATGTTTTTTTGCAGATACCTTTATGCTTTCTATGATATCTAAAAAAGATGTTCAATGGGAGTAAGGGGATATAAATAGTCAATTATTCATATTATAATTACTCATTAGTTAAAATATCATAACATTTATACGCGGTATCATATCATAGAATCAAATCAGATTCTTTGATAGCTTCTTTATCAACATCTTCTTTGAATATATGTTGTAAAGAGTTTTTGTTATAAATCAAAGTAGGTATTGTCATAGCGGTCAATCTAATATTTCATTCTAAGAATCAGAAGGTTTGATTTTTTTCATCATAGATAAAATCTATACCAAAAAATCCTGTATATGAAGATAAAAGTTTTTCACAAAGATCGTTAATACATGTATGTAATTTTTCTCGGAGAAACAAATTTTTTGATAGAATATTGATATCAATAATTTCTGCTCAACAGAACTCTTTTTCTTCTTTGATATGCTGTTTTGTTAATCAAAAAACGATACATTGACTGTCAGTCTTACATAACTGAATACTCATACACTCTCCATATTCTTTTTCTTCTAGATATCGTTCATCAGATAGATTCAATAAGTCGCTAAATTTTTCATTTCACTGGAGTGTATCTAGTTTAAATACAGTAAATCATCCAGATCATATACCCCTCTTCACATAAAAATCATGTTTATTTGGGATCGTTTGTAATTCATTAAAGTTCTCTATAAGATGCCATTTAGGTGTATATCTTACCGATCTCTTTTGCTGTATTTTATTATTTAATATAATGAAATCTTT
>JBBABI010000012.1:0-22233 GCA_041679065.1 Candidatus Absconditabacterales bacterium | reverse complement strand
TTGTCAGCAGCATCTCTAAATGCCTTCAAACTTCCAGCTATATTATAGACGCTAAGATCTTGTGATAATTGAGTTCTTCTCTCATCACCATAATGTTTCTTCATATACATAAATTCATCTTTGACGACCTTATCCAATTTTTCTGCATCATTGATGATACCTTCCAGATATTCAATCAATTTTTTCTTCTCTTCGATTTCCTCGATGACTTTCTGGATTTCCAAGCCGACCAACGATTGTAATCTCATCATCAAGATATATTCAGCCTGCATATCAGAAAATCAGAATTTTTCCATCAAATTCGTCTTCGCTTCTTGTTTGGTCTCAGATTTCTTAATCGTATCGATAACAGCATCGATGATATCTATCGCTTTTTTCAATCATTCCAAAATATGTAATCTATCCTTAGCTTTTGCTAATTGAAACACAGATCTGCGGTAGACTACTAATCTTCTAAAGGTTACGAATTCCATCAAAAGATCTTTGATATTTAGAAGTCTTGGCTGAATACCTCATTCTACTAAAGTAACGTTATTGAGATTGAAGTTAGTCTGCAATTCTGTGTATTTGTAGAGTTGTACAAGGACTTGATCAGCATCTATTCACGGTTTGAGATAGATACACACCCTCACAAGATTTTTACTGCTGGATTCATCTCTCATATCAGCTACTCATTCTATTTTTTTATCTACGATAAGTTCTCCTATCTTGGATACCAGCGTTGATTTATTGACGGAATAAGGGATTTCATCAATCACAAGAATGGTACCATGTTTTCCAGTTTCTACATGGGTTTTACCTCTGGTGACAATACCTCATTTACCTTTTTTATAGACCTCTTTGATATTGGTAGAATCATAGATGAAACCTCCGGTTGGGAAATCAGGCCCCTTGATGATCTCCATGATCTCATCGATAGAAACTTCGTAGGTTGTCTTCGCTTCAGGAATATCTAAAGGCAATCATTCCTGCGTTACATCAGCAATCTTTCCACCTTTCAACTTTTCAACCTTTCCACTTTTCTTCAAAGGTTTCCCTTCCTTTTCCAATAAGAGCAAAGATGCATCTAAGACTTCATTCAAATTATGCGGAGCCATATTGGTTGCCATACCGACTGCAATACCCATTGTTCCATTACAGAGATGGTTAGGAAACTTCGTAGGCATCATAATAGGCTCTTTGAGCGATCCATCAAAATTATCTCTTCGATCTATAGTGTCCTGATCGATATCAGCAAGCATTTCTTCAGCTATTTTAGTCAATCTTGCTTCCGTATACCTCATAGCCGCTGCGCTATCTCCATCAATAGATCCGAAGTTACCTTGTCCATCTACCAAAGGATATCTCATAGACCAAGGCTGAGCCATACGCACCATTGCTTCATAGATACTGCTATCTCCATGTGGATGATATTTTCCCATGACCTCTCACACGATCCTTGCAGATTTCTTATGCTTCTGATTGAAAAAATTATTCATCTGGTACATACCGAAAAGGATCCTTCTGAGTACCGGCTTAAACCCATCTCTTGTATCTGGCAATGCACGGGAGACGATAACAGACATCGCATATTCTATATACGATTGGGAAATTTCATTCTCAATAGATTTATTGGTGACTGTTCATCACACCAAGGGAGTGTTTTCTGGCATTATCGATTTATTATATAATTAAAAGACATCTGAATAGTATTGTGGCCAACAGTTAACAGTGAAAAGTTAACAGTTAACAGCGTAGGTTGTTTTTTTATACAAAAAAAAGCCTCCTTCGTTGTTCATGTATCCTCCGCGCAGTCGGAGGGCTATTAGTTGTTAGTTGTTAACTGTATACAAAAATGGCTTCTGATTGCAACCATTCTCAAACATCAGAGATTGACATACAAAAAAACAATGTATAGTATGTGTTATGAAGCTAAATAGAGATTTTAGATACATTTCAGGGCGTATGACCGTACTATTTTTTCTTCTTGCTGCATGATGCACAAGATTTAGGTGATTTTTTCACTGGTAAAGCTTTTTTAGCTGGAGCTTTAAGCCCCCAAAAATCGGAAAGGGTAGGGAGAGGATACTTTCCAACAAAATTATCGTACTTTTTCTTGTCGGTAAATGACTTTTCTACTTTTTTTTGCTTTCCATTAATGTTTTCATAGTAATAGAATTGTCCATGAAACGTAGCTTTAGCAACCATTTTTATTTGTATTAAAAAGTAAAAAACAATGAAAAATTATTCATCTGCAATAAAAAATCAAGAAAAAAACCAGGGATTAAAAAATTCCCTGGCTAGCATATAAATAAATTTTACGAACAAATGGATCCACCTCAATTTCCGTAGCACTGCACCAAATTTTCTCGTAGTGAAACAACACGCCGATTCGATCAGAAGGTATGCTCGGATAACAAGAATGCTCTACAATGCCTACAACCTGGAGATTATATTGAACAGACGTTTGTCCTTTTGTAAGTCCAGATATCTTGGTATTGTTACAAGGAAGTATCCAATCAAATTGCATCCCTTTCAGGGTAAACCAGGATATGCGTTGACATTTTAATTCATGCACGATGATATCCATGAATTTCTGCGAATCAAATTGATGATCAACACGTGAAATAAATTGTTCCAATGTCACTTGTACAGCCCTCAAAAAAAACTTCGATGCCTCATTATGTGCAATTGCATTCATTCTAACTCTCAAGATTCTCATAAAGAACAAGAGAGCGAAAACAACAAAGAGAAGCATTATACATGCAAATACATTGGGTACGAACACCAACACACTAATATCGACCACAAAGAAGAATATGGCCGCAAAAAAAAATGTTGTAAATATCTTCCTTTGGAAAAGAGTGAAAGAAAGAATATTGGAAGTTAAATTTTCTATAGGATTCATTGTATTTTTATTTTTAATTTACGACACATATATAGCAATACAAAACAACAAGTCAATACAATTATAGGGATAAATCAAATATTTGACAAATAGAGCATTTTGGAGTATAATTGATATTAGCTTAAAGCATAAAGCTTATAGCTCAAAGCTTATAGCATAAAGCTTAAAGCGCAAAGCTTATAGCTCAAAGCTTAAAGCATAAAGCTTATAGCTCAAAGCTTAAAGCATAAAGCTTATAGCTCAAAGACCTATCTCCTAATCTCCTAATCTCCTAATCTCCACTTAATCTCCACTTAATCTCCTAATCTCCACTTAATCTCCTAATCTCCTCTTAATCTCCTAATCTCTTCCTATGTCAGAACAAATCTTTATCTCACTCAGTGTCATCATCGGCGTCGTCCTTCTAAGTATGGGGATTATGAAGCTTTTTAAGCAACCGATGATCATCTGATACATCATAGCTGGTACGCTCATCAGTATTTTTTTACCATCATTGCTGCACGGCAATACGGCTTTCCAATCATTTTCCAGTATAGGAATCAGCTTCTTGCTCTTCATGGTAGGAATAGAACTTAATCCGAGAATCATCAAAGACCTATGAAAAAGCTCGCTAGTCGCATGATTTCTCCAAGTACTCATTACTTCAATCATAGGATTTATCATCGCACGAGGATTAGGATGTGACCCTATGACAGCTATCTATATCTGAGTAGGATTCTCGTTTAGTAGTACTATCGTCGTCCTCAAACTTCTCTCGGATAAAGAACAGACAGAAAGCACATTTTGAAGACTATCTATAGGAATTCTGATCGTCCAAGATATTTTGGTTTTGCTCTTATTCTTGGCTATAGCGACCTACAACAATTTCCAATGAGGAAATGCACTACCTGTAATATGAATACTTTTGGCAAAAATTGTCGGTTTAGCGATAGGTATCTACTTTCTCAGTACATATATTATTCCAAAAATCAGTCAGAAAATAGCAGAATCACAAGAATTCCTCTTCTTATTCGCGATAGGACGATGCCTCATCCTGGGATCAATATTTTATTATCTCGGATTCGGTATAGAGTTCGGTACCCTTATCGCAGGTATCTGTTTATCAAACTCAACATTCAAATACGAGATCACCAGCAGAGTCAAACCATTGAGAGATTTCTTTATCGTCATGTTTTTTGTCCTTTTATGATCACAGATCAATTTCACGGGAATTGTAAAATTTCTCCCACAAATTCTCATATTCAGCCTCTTTATTCTCATCATCAAACCATGTATCACCATGATAATTCTAGGTCTCATGGGGCATACTAAAAAAAATAATTTCCTCGCTGGATCATCACTGGGACAGATGAGTGAATTTTCTTTCCTTCTCATCGGAATGGGAATAACGCTTGGACATATCAAAGATCCAAATATACTTTCCATGATTACTGTTATCGGTCTTATCAGTATAGCTGCATCCAGTTATTTTATTCTCTATGGAGAAAATATCTATCATATCATCAAACCTTTGTTGAAACGAATTCCTGGGAAATGGAATAAGGAATACCAGAAGATCAATCAGGATGTGTATGACATCGTGGTATTTGGTTACGGAAAATTTGGAAGCAACCTCTACGAAAGTTTATCCAAAAAGAATGAAAAAATTCTTGTCATCGATGAACGTCCATCCATCATATCGCATCTCAAAAGCAAAAAAATACCTTGCATTTACGGCGACGCATGAGATATTGATTTCTTAGAAGAATTGAATGTCAAAAATAGTAGGATGATCATAAGCACTATCAAAGGATTTGACGAAAATATGGTGCTTCTCAAAACCATGAAAACAAATAATCCTCATCTTATCACTATTCTCGTTTCCAACCACGTCCAGGAATCCATTAAATTATATGAAGAGGGCGCAGATTACGTAATTTTACCGCATTATATATGAGCATATCATACATCGCTCATGCTGGAAGAATATGGATTTGATATCAATAAATTCCTTCAAAACAAGAAATCACAGATGCACGAACTCAAAAACAGGCACCAGGATCTCATGATCGAAGCGCTGCAGGGGAAGATGAACTAAAAACAGTTACGAGCAACGAGTGACGAGTAACGAGTAAATAAATAAGTCGCGTCACTAGTTTGCCCTCGGTATGCCGGGGTAACATGACACTAGACACAAAAATAAATTCTACATTCTGCATTTTACACTCTGCATTCACGAACATGACCATTGCAACCATGAAACCATGAATCAATACGCTGAATACCGGCTGACTGCTTGGCAATTTATCTGATGGAGAAAAGAAAGAGCTTGCAAACAATTTCAATGCACCAGATCTAGAACTTCTTGCCCAAAGAAAAAAGAAATTGTTTGAAGATATCAAAGCATTTGATACTACAAAAAAATATAAGGATTACAGCGATCGTAGCTTACTACTCAGAAGTCTTTTTGAACATAGCGTAGAAGATTGACTTAAATTAAGTAAGGAACTCAAATTCACACCAAATGAACATTTGGAAAACATAAAAAATGAGAATTTCCGAGCAAAACACCCTGAAATAATAAAACAAATGGAAGAAATTTTCAATAAAAAAAAACAAAAACTAAGATGAGATGATTTTATGAGAGGATTGGGAATTGACGAACTTTATAGGCACATGATGGACGCCGGTGGTAAATGAGTCAAAGAACGATTAAAAAGATCCATCTGATCTCCCATTGCTTCCAAACTCTTCGATGAAATGGATGATATCTACAGCCAATATCTGAGGATTCAAGAATTTACATCAGAACATCCAAATGATCCAAGAACGACAGGAGAAAGGCTGGCTGAAGGGCTATTTCAAAACGTAGAAAATTCAGGAAAATATTACAAGACGAGAGTCGTGGAAGCCGTCTATGACGCTGTAGTCAAAAAAATTTCTCCTGCCAAAGAAAATTATTATTACAGTCACGAGAAAAAGGTTTTGAGTTTTCTCAAAAAAATAGGAATAAAAAAACAGCTGACGCAGATCCAATCTGATGAATTCATAGCACCGCAAATGGTCAACGATATCATCAACGCCATCAAAACGAATATTGGTAATTTCACTTATGATGAAATAAAGGTCGCCGAACAAATCCAGAAACATATAAAAGATGCCATCTATAAACCGCTTGGCATGATCTTCCATAGCAAGAACTATCTCGCAGAGAAACAAAATAAAGCTGAGATGGAACAGGTGTTGGCGAGCAAATTCGGTAAAGATCGAAAGAAAATCGTCCAGCTTGTGTACGATAAGAAAGAATGAATATACAAAGTGGAAGAGATAAAAAATGAGGAAATAGAAAAGATATGAAATCAAAATGAAGCTGTTTTGGAAAAAGTCATACACGAACCAACATTTATCCAGCAGGTGTGACCACCCAAAGTGATACATGGAAAGGTTTTTTTTAAGGCATTATCGGATGAAATAGATAAACGAGTCATGACGGATGAAGAATTTGATAATATAATTTGAGATCATTATGATGAAATAGGTGATTATATAGAGGTTGGTGGGAAGCTCTATTTCACGGCAAGAGAATGACCATTTTGGAGTGTAATTGCTGAAGATTGAACGAAGGAAGTGACTTTAATGAATGGAAGCACAATAAAAGGAATCATAGAATTCAATGGAAAGCGATTGATAGTTGTAAAAGAATGAGATAGTGATTATATCATTCATCAAAATTGACCAGAGAGAGAATGACCATACAGCAGTATATCAGATATACATGTAGTTGATAATGAGCTCGTCTTCATAACAACAGTGGGAAAAGATTTAGGCTCTAAAAAACAGTATCTCAACAAAAAAAATTCTCATTGATCCATCGATCAGATGTGACCATATGATATGGTCCGCCATCTAAGTGGCGTAAGAGATACTCGCTATACATGGCGAGCAATGAAAGGCACGAAGGACTATGGTATAGATAAGAACCGAAATGAAACAGAGGGAAGTGCAAGAGACATAATCTGATTTATAAAAGCCTTCGAAATACATGAAGACATGAATACGTGAAAATTATATATACCAAACAAAGCAGGGATAAGGATTATAGACGGATATGACAAACTTTACGGCCCTCGAGAACACAATGGCAAGAAAATATTTGTCGGAAAGATGGGCAATGATTTTGATAAACGAGTGGTCAATGATTCTACCATAAAAAAATCATCAGAGAAAGTGGTGGTGGAAAAAACGACGAATTTAAATAAATTCCATGGTATAAAAACACCCAAAATAATAGGTGGAGAAATGGTGTTTGAAGTGAACACATTCAATATACGATATATAGTGGATGAAAATCTAAATATTATTTCCGAATGATACGACGAGATAGGAGATTATATAGAAGTTGGCGGAAAGCTCTTTTTCACAGCAAAAAAATGATGAAAATGGATGGTGATAGATGAAAAATGAAATGAGCAGTTTCGTTTCCATCCATGAGTAACGATAAAATATTTTATGGAATTCGATGGGAAACGATTGGCAATCACAAGAGAATGACGTAGTGATTATATCAATCATCAATTAGGGAAAGAATGACCTTATACAGACATAAGAGACATAAATATAATTGATAATAATCTTGTATTTAAAACAGATGAAATAGCGGGCAATTATCTTAATAGAAAGAATTCTATTGATTGCTTCCCAGATAAAATATGACCATACGGAACGATCCAATATCAAGGTGATAGAAATTCTCCTTATCTCTGGATAGCAAAAAAAGGAAATAAATGCTATGGCATAGATAAAGATCGAAACGAAACGGAATGAAAATCACGAACAACATTTTCTAAAATAGAGCCGTCAAAAAGCACATGGTTTTTTGGAGCCAATATGAACCCCAAAAAGTTTTATATAAAAAACAGGGAAGGAATAAGAATATCAGATAAATATGACAAGATCTACTGACCTCGAGAACATAACGGCCAGACGATGTTTATCTGAAAAAAAGATAATACATTTCAAAAGCTGGTCATCAACACGGAATGAATAGTTATTCCGCTGACAGAAGAAGAACAAAAGAAGCTTGACCTCCTTAATCTCTGCGTGCCACTCAACGAAAGACCAGGAGACCTTGCATCATACAAAGAGAAAATAGAGAACTATCTCGCCGAAGAATCCGAGCTCAAAGACGAACTCAAAAAAACCAGAGTTCAGAAGCTCAAAACATCCATCCAGCAGTCAGGTTGATTTCTTTCCTTTCTCAACAAGACAATCAAACAACTGCCTCAACTTTTTATCGATACGCTTCCAGCCAAGAAAGATAAGAATGAAAAAATCCTGGCTGAAGAGATCTGTAGAAGGATATTTCCGGAAGCATTTATCGAAGAAAAAAAAGAGAATTCATGGTATAGAGGGATACAGAGAAACGGTGGCGAATGAGGCGGAAACAGGGAAATAAAGCCCGAAGATTATCTGACTGATCTGGGATATGATGCTATGGAGTGATGAGATCCTGGAGCAGAATCGAAGGAGATTTTGCAGATTAGATGAACGCTGGATGATATCATTTCCAGATGAATATTCTCCTCGTGCGATGAGCAATGAATGCGAAAGAAAGTATATTTCCCTATCGATGTGCATATTTCCGGGCCTCAGAAAACGACCACCATCAATATACCCAAGATCAAATACAATACATCAATAATATTAGCTAAACCCATCGACGCGAATATTATTCCAGAAAGGGTGAAAGGCATTACCGAAGATGGCAAAGAAATTGATATTCCCGTCTCTACAAACGCGCTCAATGAATCAACTGTCATTATAGAAAGCAGAAACATCAAAGAGATCGTGTATTCTATCGAGCAATCAATATTACCTCCAAAGATTGCAGATATTTCGACCAAGGACTATGATATCTTCAAGAAAAGATTTATCAGTATGTATGGAGAAGAAGATAAAAAATTCTGAAAGAAAAATACTGTTTTGCTTGATCACATAGCACAGCCTGATGAGGAGGAACTGCTATTTCTTGACAGCATAAAAAATGATGCTCCCAAAAAGAAGCTCATAAAAATTGAACAATACGTCCGCAAACATAGTTTCTATGATGAAAACAATAAGGAAGTTGCAAATCTCAAATCCAAGAAATCAATCGATGAAAAAATATATGTCTGCAAAAAAAGAATCGATGAACTCAAAGAGAAGAAGTCGGAATTAGCCTTAGACGTGGAAGAAAAGAAACGAGCAGGAGTTTGCGCTGACTTTGCTACTATTAGCGCAGTTCTGCTAAGAAAAGCAGGATTTATTTCATGAGTGATAAGCGGATTTATGTCCAGATGATCTACAGTAAATACCACTGATGCTCATGGCGTCGCTTATGCTATCTTTCCTGATGAAAAAGGAAAAAATCAGATCATCATCGTAGATGGTACGCCTCATGGCAGCGAAAACGATCGTCCGTCGCTTGAAGAGTTAGAAACAATCAGAAATGAACAAGAGGAAAAGATAGAGAAAGAATTGGAAGCATCATTAGAAGAAATAACCAAAGTCTTGAATACGTGAAACAAAGATGAGATAGACGCCGTCCTTGCGAACATGTTCAATGGCAGTCTCGAAGACCTATTGAACATTACACTCAAAAAAGAGGTTCACTTGACTCATTACACCCACCTCCAAAATCTTCTGAATGCCTATCGATATAGTCCTATCAAAGACGGAAATCTTTCTTCGCCCCAAGCGCAAAAGTTTATTACTCAGGAAATACAGAGAGGGGAGAGCACGGCAACGAATGATTATAAACAAGAAGCGAAAGCAGGAACCATGCTCTTTGAGATGACACATCAATTCGTAGACAGATTCACCAGAGAAAACTGAAATAAATATCAGGCGCTTGATCGTCTGGATAATATCATAGACACCTGCAAAAATGCTTTGAACACCATCGAATACAAATCCATGAAAATCATCATCAAATATCTCAGAGCAGAGAAGATGAAAGGGAAAATAGTGAATAACTAACAACTAACAGTGAAAAACGTCGAATTTTTTATACAGAAAAAAAACTCCAACACTATTCACTATTAACTATTTTTTAATTCATTCCAGGCATTCCTCCACTTCCCATCATATTCGCCATATCAGAAGGATCGAAGCCAAGGACTTCCTTGGTTTTTTCTGCTGCGATTTCTTGAGCTTTAGTCTGAGCTTTCTGAAAACAGGCAATGATGATTTTTTCAAGATGTTCTTTTTTATTTGGTTGCAAAAGATCCATATCCTGAATTTTTAAATCTCTTAATTTCATTTCACCACTGATATCAACAATAACTGCATCTTGTTCAGTGCCATCTTCGCCAGTAAATTTACCTTCCTTTCCTCTGATCACTAAATTTTTCAGCGCCTTCTGCAGGGTCTTGTACTTATCATACATCTTTTTCATTTCACCAATTTTTCAGAACATTTTTCTTATTATCAAAATATAAAAATTAACTTCTTGTCATCTTATTACATAAACCGATACAGATTTCAATCTTTTATATGTACATAGCCACAGATAGCCTCAGGTGGCCTCATATGGCCTCAAGTTGTTAATTTATATTTTTTAAAAAAAGATTAAAAAAACAATCTGTGGCAACCTGTGGCGTCCCGGAGGACCCGGGGCTGTGCGGCAATCTGCGACTATTCCTCTATCATCGAATAACTCAAAAGGAACCTCGCGATATCGCCGAAGATTTGTCCTGCAGTAAATCATCACCAGATATTTGACCTAGGACGACGAACCTGGATCACTACCACATATTGAGGATTATCTCTCGTGATGACACCGATAAACGATCCATTCGTCCATCAGATACCCTGCATATATTTCCCCTTATACGAGATCTGTGATGTTCAACTTTTACCTCAGAGATTATATCATGATATTTTCGCATATTTTAATTCTGCATTTTGATCTATGACATCAAATAGTGCTGTTTTAAGCGCCTCACTTGTTTCAGGCCTGAAAATCTGTTTTAGGATTTTTTTTGGATTCTCATGATACGTATTTGTCTTTTTATCATAGATTCACTTGATGATCGTCGGCTGAATATAATATCATCCATTGAGCAAAGCGCCATATCAAGCAGCTAATTGCAGGGGAGTCACCAAAAGTCACTGACCAAAAGTATTATTAAAAAATCTTGCATCAGACACAGAAGTCACACCTTCTACGAATCACCCATCTTCATTCGCTAGTTCTATATTCGACATTTTTCAGAAATTCAATTTTTCCAGATAATTGTAAAAACTTTCTTTACCGATCCTCTGAGCTATCCTAACCATTCCCACGTTACAAGAAAATACGAATGCATGAAGAAAATTCCGATCACCTCAACAATATTTTGGGTCAGCATTCTTGATCCGGAATTGTCCTACCTGTACCTTATTAGGATCAGTATACGGATCATAAAATCTGATCTCATCCGTATCCAGCCCTATAGCTACAGTAAACGCCTTGAAAACACTTCCCGGCTCGTACGACAAGGAGATATTCTTGTCAATTAACGCCTCAGATCCATACACATTTTTGGCAATATATTTCTGAAGCACAACATCTTGCCTCTCACTCGTAGTTGCAACCTTATATGTTCATCATGTAAAAATATAGACAGGTAATTCTATATAGCTCAGATCATCAACCATCACACCATACGCGGGACCAAGTGGCATAAGTTGAAAAATATCATTATAATTATTGGGATTATAGGAAGGAAAGTTTGCAGAAGCTTTGATTTGACCATTATTGGGATCATAGATCAAGACACTGATAGAATCAGCCTTAAGTGAATCATAATAAGGTTTGATAATAGATTCTATTTCTTTCTGGATGCCGACATCTATAGTGAGATAAATATCATTCCCATCCAAGACAGGATCAATTTCAAATTCATTTGCTCCCACAGGTCAGATCCAAGCAGAAGCACGTCAGACTATCTTCCCATCCTTGCCACGCAGAATATTATCAAAATATTGTTCCAGGCCATAATAGGCAGCGCCATTTTTATCGACAAATCCCAAAACATTGGACAAAAATGAACCATACTGATAATACCTCCTGGTATATGTTTCCAATCATAGCCCGTGCAAAAGAGGAATTTTATCACGAGATTGGGTTTTATAATACTTATTTTTCAAATCATTGATCATCTGTGCAATCTCAGGATTAGCATTGGAAATTAGCTTCACATACCTATTTTCCTGTTGTGAGAATACTTTATCTATATCAGGAATATTTGCTAGATAGCCATATTTATCAAGAAGCCTTTTGAGGGGCAATCATTCCTTAGCTGCATTGCTTATAGCATCAGGGAGGATATATATATAATTTTGGGATTGAATATCTACATATCTTAGATTGAGTTTTTGTAGTTCGCCCAGAAAATCAGTATTAGCAAAGAATCCGAGATAATTCTTAGGTTTGATTCAGATATAAATAATCTGATCCAATTCTGCTTTGATAAGCCCGTAAGCTATATTCTTGGTAAATCAGGTAAGGACTTGATCAACTTGGAAATTATATCCAGTCCAATCATAGGTAGTGTATCCAGAAGAGATGATACCGCTGCCATAATAGAAAAACTGTGGCGCTACTGGCAATATCTGTTTATGAGTAAATATTTCTACATTTTTGACACAATCCAATGACGTTACTTCCTGCATACCATAGAGCACACACAAGTGTTTATAGATTACTGGGGTAATGATATCGATAAACGTTCACTTATCTCGGACAAATTTCGGATCCACATACACATTGTACAAAGAGATATTGTCGGTAAGCTGAATATGTTTGCTGGCCTTATCATCAGCAAAGATATTCCCTCTCTTGGCTTGCAGAGAAGTTTCGCTTACCTGTTGCTGGTTCAGGAGTTTATCATAATAGGTATGATTAACTACTTGGAGAAAAAAAAGCCTGAGAATCAGGACAAAAAAAAGAAAGCAAAAAAACGCAAGGAGATATACTTCCTTATTGATAGTGATATTTCTAAACAAACGAGTGTGCCTCAAAAGATGCTGAAGCTTCTCATCGAAATCCTGACGCTTGGAATATCTGAGCATAGAAACACAAAAAATAAATATGCTGTACGTTGATATATAAGTATTCGTCATTTCTTTTCAAACAGAAAAATTTATTTCAATTGTCATAATTCTGTCCTCCTTTTTCAAAGGAGAGCCTGTCCCGGACCACCGGGAGGGACCACGAAGTGGTGGAGGATTTTTTTTGCGAGAAGAAAATCCCTACCCGCTAGCGGGACCCTTCCCTTTGCAAAGGGACACAAATAATTAGAAAGCCCCTCACTCACTAAGCTAACAAAAAGTCAACTAAAAAAAATCAAAATAAATTTGCAATCACAAAAAGGATTACTAATATAGCGACGATAACATATCATATATAGATTTATAAATCCACTTGATTTGCTTTACTATAAATCTATTATATCATCAACTTTTTAACTTTTAAAATCAAAAAATGAGAAAATTACCTGCTAAAATTTTATGACTTGCTGCTTTATGAATCTTGAGCATGGGAAGTATTTTCACTTTTGCACAAGGATGATTGACTAACCAAGATCCCAACTACAATCCTACAGTACCAGGATCTACAGGGCTTACTGGCAACCAACTGCTTACTACTGTCAAAACAGTCATCAATCGAGCATTAGGACTTTTGGCGCTTATCGCACTTATCATCTTGATCTGGGGATGATTTCAGATGGTTACTGCAGCTGGTGATGAAGCAAAATACAAGAAAGGATTCAAAATCTTGCAGCAAGCAGCTATCGGATTGATTTTCATCGGAGCATCATGGTTGATTATCAGTCTTATATTCTATATCATAGGTTTATTCTAATAATTTATTAATTCTAAAATAGAAAAGGTTCTTCTTCATGGAGAACTTTTTTTAAAAGTGAAAATATTGAAGCGTTGAAAGATGGGAATATTGGATAGGGTAATCGACCTACTACCTGACACCTATCTTCGCATAGATTCACTTGACTTGCTACACTATAAATTTACTATATCAAAAAGTTTTTTTTACTTTTTAGAATCAAGAAATGAGAAAATTACCAGTTAAAATTATATGACTTGTTGCCTTAGGAATTGTAAGTGTAGGATCATTATTTACTTTCGGCCAGGTACCGTCACAAGGTTTAGACTTTTCGCATCAATATCAATGAGCTAATCCAACACTACCTGGATCAACGGTCGCACCATCTACTGCCTTGATCACAACAATCCAAAAAGTCATCAACTGGGCATTGGGACTTCTAGCACTTATCGCACTTATTCTCTTGATCTGGGGATGATTCCAGATGGTTACTGCTGCTGGAGATGAAACGAAATACAAGAAGGGATTCAAAATTTTACAACAAGCAGCTATCGGATTGATATTTATCGGAGCTTCTTGGTTAATAATTAGCCTAATCTTCCGAATAATACAAAACCTATTCTAAATTATATTATTTCATAAGACAATACAGAAAGTTCTTCTTCATGGAGAACTTTTTTTCGAAGAAAAAAGATTGAAATATGGAAACATGGAAATGTGTTAAAAAATTCCATCATTTCTCCACGCCTTGCCCCGTAAAACTACGTAGGTTTCCATTTTTCAACCTTTCCACTTTTCCTAAGTTTTACATTTGAAAAAACAAAGAGAATTGGTATACTGAATTTAGTCGCATTATTTTTGTGTATCACGAATAATTTACCATTCACGAAAGGATAGAATATCATGTTGGAATTAGTATATTTCGCCCTGACGGGCTGTATATTTGACCTTCGGTCGTATATTTATCCTTCGGATGTTATTTATGATGTATTAATACACGCGAGTATGATGAGCAAATATACACGAACGCAGTGAGTAAATACACGCTCACGAAGTGAGTAAATATACAAGAAATTAATTAACTCATATCATTTTACTATTTTAGAATCCGATCCGATATGCATTTGCATGAATTTGAACTTCGTTATCGCGCATATAAATGACTCAGTTATAAATTTGATCTCAATCGGGATGCAGAGACCATTTTGCAGATGACAAAGATTTCAAGCAAAGGAGTACTTAAAAAACCCGTCCAAGAGATTGATCCTGCAGAATTGCATGAAATAACATTGGAGACATATACAAGCTTCAAAAAAGAATATATCGAAGCGCATAAGGATACGACCATATGATTCGGCACGCTGGGAGAATATATCGACCGTTTGGAATATGAACTGAAAGTCATCAAAGAGATGGGATTCAATTCCTATTTTCTGATTGTCGCAGATTTTGTCCGTCGGGCGAAAAAAAATAATATCGTCGTTGGACCATGAAGATGATCAGGAGCATGATCTATCTTAGCCCGGGTAACGAGAATCACTGATATTGACCCACTGCAGTTTGGTTTGCTTTTCGAAAGGTTCTTGAATCCCGCACGTATCTCGATGCCTGATTTCGATATTGATTTCGAAGATACCCAGAGAGAGAAAGTGATAGAATATGTCAAAAAGAAATATGGTAATAACCAGGTCAGCGGGATTGCAACTTTTATGCAGATGGCAAGCAAAGCAGCATTCAAAGATGTAGCTAGAGTTCTTGGAGTCCCATTCGAAAAATCCAATCAGGTCTCTGCATTGATGCCGGATAAGATGTCTGTCATGCAAGCTATAGAAGCGGAAGATGGTCCTGAAGAACTCAAAACATTATACAATACCGATGAAAAAATTAAGCAAGCAGCAAAACTTTCTGCCAAACTTGAAGGAAATATGAGGCAGATAGGTGTCCATGCATGCGGAATAATCATCGCTCCCGATGAAGTAAGTAAGTTTTCTCCTACCCAATATAGCAAAGAAGGCGATACCACGATCATCGCACAATATGATGGTCCTGCATTAGAAACTATCTGATTGCTTAAGATGGATTTCCTAGGACTCAGAAATCTTTCCATCATCAAGAATTGCATCAAAATCCTGAAAAAGAAATATGAGAAAGAAGGGAAGGAATTGCCGGACATGTTTACGCAATTCTTTGAGAATACCTCATTTCAGCCACCTATCGATGATGCCTATACGTTCGAAAAAGTATTCCAGTCAGGCAATACTACAGGGATTTTCCAATTTGAATCCAATGGCATGAGGAGATTTTTGATCCAGCTCAAGGCTGATTCGATGAATGACCTAGTGGCTATGAATGCACTCTATCGTCCATGACCCATGGAATTCATCCCCAATTACATCTCAAGAAAAAGGGGTGAAGAATTAGTAACCTATATGAGTACTGAACTTAGACAAATCCTTACCGCAAAATATGGAGAACAGGTAGCTGACCAAGAAAATAAGAAACTCGTAGAAGATCTCGCACCAATAATGAATCTGACGTATGGTATTGCAGTATATCAAGAACAGCTGATGTTCCTTGTCCAAGCAATGGCAGGATTTTCACTTGCAGAAGCAGATTTGCTCAGAAGATGAGTCGGGAAAAAGAAAAAAGAGATTATTGAAAAACTCAAAAAAGAATTTACTCAGAGGTGTAAGGAATATAGAGAATACCAAAAAGAGACAGCTATATACATCTATGAAAAGATGATAGAACCGGCAGCATCCTACTCATTCAATAAATCTCATTCCGTATGTTATGCGATGATTGCCTACCAGACTGCCTATCTCAAAGCATATTATCCTGTAGAATTTTATGCGTCATTGATTAGGTCGGTAGAAGAGGACACGGATGAATTAAGCAATTATATCTATGAAACACAGAGTCAGGGAATTCAAGTGCTTCCGCCGAATATCAATCAATCCTTCAATCATGTAGCAGCTATCCAAGAGGCGATCAGATTATGATTTTTCTGTATCAAATGACTTGGATTTGAAATCTGAGAAACCATTCAAGAAGAAAGGAAAAAAAATGGAGCATACAAAGACATAGAAGATTTCATCAAGAGATGTTCAAATGTGATCAACAAGAAATCACTCGAAGGACTCATCAAATCAGGCGCTTTGGATGATTTCTGAGAACGCGGAACTTTATTGCACAATAGCGAGACATTGCTCGAACGATCAAAGAAGTCCAAGGAAATGAGCTGAGGATTATTCGGAAACATAGAAGTGACAAATAAAATAGCGCTTAAACCTACGCAACCGCTTTCTATGATGGAAAGGCTGATGATGGAACAGGATGCGTTCAAATCATTCATTTCCTGACATCCATTGGATGGACTCTATATGTATCTCAAAAAATACAACTTTATTTCGCAATTCAAAGAAAAAGATAATTTCGGAAATTTTATCATCGTGGGATATATCAAAAACATCCAGAGAGCAAAGAAAAAATGATTTTTCATTAAGATAGAAGATATCTCAGGAAGCATCGAATTTTTTGTCAAAGAGATGTTGGATTTCAAGAAATTTGATATCATCATGGTCAGCGGATTTAAAGGGAAATCTATAAGTGTTGAAAAAATCGTAAGGACAACCATTGATCAGTTAAGACAGCAGGCAGGAAGTAAATATGATCAGGAGATGACCGTCATCAAAGCCAAAGCGCTTAGGCTCAAAAATGACACTTCTCAAACGCAAACAGCCACCATCGAAACATCGGAATCCAGCCTCGAATCTCGCAGTGCTGCGGGGCAGCCTTCAGCCTCCATCACCTTCAAGCTTCCTGATAATGCAGGAAAACTTAATGAATTAGTAAGCATCGTAACCGCCAACACTGGAAACCAGGAAATCATCATAGGAAGCAAAACATTTTTTCTGAATGAAATCGGCATAGAAAAGATAAAAGATTTACTTTCATAAACGTAGATATATGGATAGCCATGAAGCACAAATCAGAAAACTTTTAGACCAAAGCAAGAATATCGCACTTTTGTGACATATGAATCCTGATGGAGATTGCATTTGATCGCTTTTGTGATTGGGGAGAATATTGGAGAAACAAGGAAAAAAAGTCTCCTATTTCACTCCCACACCACCCAGTAAAATGTTTGATTTCTTGCCTAATATCAAAAAAATAAAAACCACTTTTGATTACAAAGAGTATGATGTACTCGTCTTTGTGGATCTGACATCTTACAAGCGTTTATCTCCCTTTACAGATTACAACAGTACATATTTTGACAACCGCAACATTATAGTATTTGACCATCATGTGGATCCTGTAGCTAGACATGCTCTCGTGATAAAAGACATCCAAGTCATGAGCTGCTCAGAATTGATTTTTGAAAAAACAAAGAAACGACGAAAGAAATATATTGATAAAGAGGTGGCAACGTACTTCTATTTATGATTAACTATGGATTCTGGAAATTTTGTCTTTGATGAAAACCATGAAAGAATTTTTACCAATGCATTGGAATTAATCAAACTCTGAGCCGACAAAACATGTATCATCAACAACATCTTCCGCAAAAAAACTATGAATCAGATCAGATTCCTTTCCTTACTGCTCAAAAGAATTACAATTACCGGAGATGTTCTTTTCAGCTATTATGATGAGAAAGAATTCAAAAAATATCATTTAGATCAAGAGGAAGCATGATATGGGCTGAATATCCTCCAAAATATTGACGGAGCCAAAGTAATCATGACCCTGAGACGTATTCATAACACTATAAGATGATCTTTGAGATCCAAGAATATCGAATGAAAAAACATCATAGATTGTAATATACTAGCAAGATTATTCAATGGCGGAGGACATATACCTGCGGCAGGATTCAGTATCCCAGCAAAAGGAAATTTCAAACAACAAATCACGACAATCGTCAAAACAATAAACAAAAACATCAAAAAAAAGAAATAATTTTCCTTTATTTACTATCACCAGAAAGATGAACAGAACTCAATCCATACTACGTCTCATCAGACCACTTATTCATGGATGAATCATTATTTTGGTATTCTATATCATCTATAGATTGCGTTTTTTTACCGATCTTATTCCAGGAGTACAGCTTCAAATACCGATAATTAACTATAGAGAAACGATGGCATACGCTTGTGTCGTAGCATTGGCATTTATCGCAATAGGAATTGTCAAAAAACTATATGAGCTCAATAAACCGATCCAAAATTACTTCCAAACCTTTACCAAAGTATGGATTTATCGGATCATTACCATTACCTTTATAGCATATTTTGGACAAGGATTTGTATTCTTTTTCGGTATTTCCAGATTCATCATTGTTATCTGATCATTTGTCTGTTTTTTCGTATTATTCTTTTTTGACCAGATATGGAATTATCTGGAAACGAAAAAACATAGAGAAAGTGAAAGCAAAATTCTGATAATAGGAAGCGATACTTTAGAGAGCTACAAAGCCATAGAAAAGATCAAGAACGGATTTTCCTTCAAAACCGAATTCGTAGGTCTGGTTGATCTCTATAAGATGAAAGTAGATATGAAAGACTACTTAATGGTAGTTGCTGTGGGCAGCTTCGAAAAAAAAGCATTGCAAGATATCTTTGAGAAAATCAGATTCTCCGACACCAGATTTTATCACATCAGCGAATGATTCTTCCTGGAAGACGTAGTATACACACCTGAAAATATAGATAACATCATAGCTCTGGAATACAAACATTCCAAACTCGATGGCTGGTCTATCGTACTCAAAAGGATATGTGATATCATCCTTTCATTGGTATTGATCTGCATCTTTTCTCCATTGATGATCATCGTCGCAATTGCTATCAAGATAGAATCCAGATGACCTATCATCTACAAATCCAAAAGAGTCTGAAGATACGGAAAGCTCTTCAATTTCATCAAATTCCGCAGCATGTATACTCATCTCAGCGTGGGTTATGGAGGTAAGGAAGCGGAAGAGTTATATAAACAGCTCATCAATTCTGATGCTAATGTCAGACAAGGGGTTCTGCCAAAGATAAAGGATGATCCTAGAGTGACAAAAATAGGTACTATCATCAGAAAGACTTCATTGGATGAATTACCACAACTGTTCTGCGTTTTGCGATGAACAATGTCGTTGATCTGACCTAGACCTCATTTACCCAACGAAGTGAAAAATTATGAATCACGACAAAAAAGACTCTTCAGTATCCAGCCAGGAATAACAGGCTATGCTCAAGTATTCGGCAGAGACGATCTAGATTTCGAAGAAGAAGCAAAACTTGATCTCTATTATATCCAGAATCGATCGATATTCCTGGATGTATATATCATCTTCGCAACCATCGGCGTAGTATTTAAATGAAAATAAGACATCGTCAGTAATTGTCATTCCGGCGCTACGGTTTGGAGCCGGAATCTATATAAACAACATGGATTCCCTCTTCCAAGTTCTTGGCACGGGAATGACGATAAACATTTACTAAAATATAAAAACAATGACCTTATCAGAAACCACCAAGACAATCCAATCCTTCATCAAGCATCATCCCAAAGTCAGCGAAATCAATCCCAAAGGGCTGTCAGATTTTTACATCCAGCTCATTGATTGTCTGGTAGATCATAATCACCTCTATTATATAGAAAACAAGCCCATCATCTCAGATAAAGAATACGATGAGCTTTTTGATTACCTCAAAAAGATAGAAGAAACCCATCCCGAGATCATCACGTCAAATAGCCCCACCCAATGATTAATTGGTCAAGTCAGTGAATGATTTAAGCAAGCAAAACACGAAAGCAAACTTATGTCCTTGGAAAATACCTACAACGCCAAAGATCTGTGAGAATGGGATGAAAGGATCCATAAGATTTTGGAAAAAAGCAACAAAATAAAAGATTCCGATAAAGATAATTCTGTTTATGGAATAGGTCTTATTCTAAAGACTACGGATGGAAGATATCTCTTTCAAAAAAGAGACCATAAAACAAAGATTAACCCATGAAAGATAACATTATTCGGCTGATGAACAGAGGAAAATGAAAAATACGAAGAAACAGCAATCAGAGAATTTAAAGAAAAATTAGAGGGTAAACTAGATAAAAAAGATCTCATAGAAATATGAAATTTTGAAAGTCATATAATCAAAGGCAAATATTTAAAAATATTTTATGCTTCAGATATAGATCCAATAAAGCTCACCATTCATGAAGGAGAATCTATGGAAATCATGAGCTTAGAGGAAGCAGAAAAAAATAAAGATGTGACAGAATATACCAAAGAAGTGATTGCGTATTTCAAAGACACACTAGTAATTTCCTACCGTGTGGAACCAAAGTTTGATTGATTAAGCGTGGAGCTGATCTATAAGAAAGGAGCATTCACACAAGCCATTACTCGTTGAGATGGATTGACAGGAGATGATGTGACCGAGAACGTGAGAACGATAAAGAATATTCCGAAGAAATTGAAATCACCCATCGATATCCACGTTAGAGGAGAGATCCTCATGCCTAAATCCGTTCGGAAAGAACTTAACAAAGAAAGAGAGGAAGATGGAGATATTCCTTTTGCTAATACCAGAAATGCAGCTGCAGGAAGCATAAAACTCTTAGACCCTAAAGAAGTGAGCAAGAGAGGATTAATCTGTTACATATATGATATACTTCCATCTTCTCACTTTTCCACATTTCCATCTTTCAACCTTTCAACTTCTTGATTGCCTATCTTCCCCCGAGAAAAAACCAAATTAACTATCCAAGAAGTTATCAAACTCTGTGAAGATCAAGAGACGAAAAAATATTTGGAACAACAAGATAGTGAATTTGATTGATTAGTCATTAAGGTAGAAAATGAAGAGCAACGCGGAATCATCTGATCTACGGATCATCATCCACGCCGGGCAGTCGCCTATAAATTCCCTGCACAACTCGCAGCCACTCAGATCACTTCAATTGATTTCCAAGTAGGGAGAACGTGAATCATCACCCCGGTCGCAAATTTCAATCCCGTCCAGCTCAGCTGAGCAACCCTCAAGAGAGTCAGCCTACATAATTTTGACTTCATCAAAGACAAAGATATTCATCTCCATGATCGAATCCGACTCCAAAGAAGCGGGGAAGTAATTCCCTACATCGTAAGCGTCATTAAAGAACGCAGAACGGATCATGCATCATGAATCATGCAACATGTATCAAAAATTCTTCCTCCTAAAGTCTGTCCTTCTTGCCACGAGCCAGTAGTTCAGAAAGAGATGCACTATTATTGCATCAATCCTCATTGCCCCGAGAAGACCAAACAGCAGATCCAGCATTTCGTGAGCAAAAACTGTATGGATATCCAAGGCATAGGAGAAAGTGTTGTTGATCTTTTGGTAGAAAATAAGATCATAGAAACCGTTGCAGATATCTACAAACTCAGCGATACCAGCATACAACTTAAATTATTAAAATTTCCCTGATTCGGTGACAAGAGATCGGAAGAGCA
>JBBABI010000011.1:3217-23355 GCA_041679065.1 Candidatus Absconditabacterales bacterium | reverse complement strand
AAGCCGATGACCTTATTCCCTTTCTTCGCGAGATGATAGGCGAGAGGAAGTCCTACGTATCATAAGCCGACTGTCGCGATATTCCTTTTTGCACTATTTTCCATGGATCATTAGGTGAAATGATAAAATTCCTTGTACCGCTGTACGAGGTTTCTGACTCCTTCTTCTATATTTGTTTTCGGCTCTCGATGGAGCATTCTTTTTGTATGTTCTATATCCACTCCGCTTTCTGGGATGTCTGCGATATCTGCTGGTAGATATTCTTTTTTGCCTATTTTTCCACAGTCATTCTCTATACATTCTATCATATAATTCAATACGACGGTATTGGTATTTCCGAGATTGAATATCTCATAATTATTCGCTGGTATATGGTTCAATGATTTGATTATTCCATCAACGATATCATCGATATAAGTGAAGTTCCTTATCGTCTTTCCTTCGTTAAATACTTGGATTGTCTGATCTTCCATGATGCCCTTGATGAAGATAAAAAATGCACCATCCGGCCTGCCTCGCGGTCCATAAACATTGAAGAATCTCAATCAGATAGTTGGTAGTCAAAAATAGAAGCTGTAGGCGTGAGCTATTAGCTCATCAGCTTTCTTTGTTGCTCCATACAAAGACATCGGACTATCTGTCTGATCTCCTACAGTAAATGGAATTTTCTTATTCGCTCCGTAAATACTTGCACTAGATGCATAAACGAAGTTTTTCACTTTATGTTCTTTGGCTAATTCGATTATGTTGTGGAATCCGACGACGTTGGTCTGGATATACGCGAAAGGATTGACCAGGCTGTATCTGACTCCTGCCTGCGCGGCCAGGTGCAGGACTTTATCTATCTGATTTTCGGCGAAGATTTTCTTTACCATCTCCAGGTCTTCGACATTACCCTTGTATGGTTTGAATGCAGGGAATTTTTCCAGCTCTTTCCTTCTAGCGATCTTGAGATTAATGTCATAATAATCATTTTCATTATCCAATCAGATAATGATCTCTCCTTGCTCCAAAAGTTTTTTTGCTGTATGGAATCCTATAAATCCGCTAGTTCAGGTTATAAGCAAAGTAGTCATCGTATATTATGGATAATATAAAGATTATGATCTGATGGTTCTTATTTCTTTTTTCAGGAGTTTAAGGCTTGGATAATTTATCCCTGCAATGATAAGATAATAGATAATCAATATTATTATAAAATAAACTATGTTCTTGTATCTATGTATGTCCTGTAACACAAAAAAGTTATTTTTCAATAGTCATATCCCTATACAGATTATGCCTATTGTTGCAATGTTTTTTATGAAGAAGGCTCGGTTAAACGTTATTTTCTGTATCTTGTTGACGATCCTGAAACTCAATAGCCATAAAATAATTCGTCAGATGACTGTTCCTATGACTGCTCCTGATAATCCTCGGTTAAAGACGGTGATGAACGTTATCATGGATATCGTCGTGATGAGCAATCCTAACGCCAATATCTTCGTTCTTTGTTTGACATTCCCTGTGCCGGCAAGTATTCAGAAATTGATGGTGAATAAGATGTTGATGATCAGGAATGGGCTTGAATACATCAGCAATTCTCCTGAATGCGTGAATTTCTGACTAAAGAGTATGGTAGTGATCTCCGGTCATAAGACGAAGAATAATCAGCCTATGCTCAATGCGAAGACGGAGAAATATTTGTAGAGCATATCTTGCAGGTGTTGTAATTTGGTGGTATCCTTCTTGGCCATGATTTCACTCACTATAGGGAACACGAGTGACAATATCGGTGTGGTGATAACCGTATACATGCTTATGATGCTCAGATAATTGGTGAAATATCAGGCTGCTGTCGGCCCAAGGAGATTGATCACCAATTGCTGGTCTATCTGTGTAAGCACCAGTCAGACATTTGCAGAAAGGAATACCCGGAATGCATATTTTAATTGTTTTTTGATGATATCGCCACGGAAGAGCACTTTCCCTTTCGCTAGTATGTTTCTGTATCTTTTTGTGAATAGAAGGCATCATATTATGATAGATGCTCCTACTCCTATGATCCGCGCTATGCTGAAATTCTCTGGAGAGATAGTGCGGGTCAACCGAAAGAAGATGGTAAATCATAATATGGTATATAATCTGGAAAATTCAACTCGTCCATATCTTTTCACATCCTGAAAAGCATAGAAGATAGAATTTAATACTTGGATTACATTTACTCATACGAAATAAACACATAGGGTTTTGAGTATCTGTCCTGCTTGCGGCGATTTGAAATGATGGATGGCTAGCCAGTCTGCTCAGAAGTACATGCCTATGGCTATGCCTATTCATATGGTGACTTGTGCTATCAAGGTCAGGACGATGATGGTCTTATTGTGATCATATTTCTTCTCTATCCGATATTTGGGGATAAAATATTGCAATGCTTCAGTCAATCATAGGTCATGATAGATGGAAACCAACATAACAAATCCGAGTACACTATAGAAAATACCCACATCTTCCACAGAGAGGGTATTGGAGACGATGACCTTGATGAAATATCCTACTGGCGCGGTAATGATCATGAAAAAATACAGCCGGAATCATTTTTTGATCAGCTTATGGCTTAGCGGTTGATCTGCGAGAAGTTCTCCTTCCATGTATGATGAAGTGATAAAATGATAAAATGATAAAATGTTGAAATGATAAAATGTCTATGTTTCAAATTCTGTCTGCTCGATGATTTCTTTGAAATTGAGTACTTTTTTATCTTCTTTGTAGAAGAGAAAGGGCATCACATCATCATTAAGTTTTTTTAGGTCGATATCTTTGATCAATGTCAGTATCTTGTCTTTTAGTGATTGAGGATTCTCTATGTTTAGGTATTTTTTTATGTAATTCCGATCCGGTTTTTTTGTTTTGGAAAGAATATATACAATATCAAAAAAATCCCTTCCTTTGTGTGTTTTTCTATTAAATATGGTGCAAAGTTTGTGTGATAAGATCAACGATAATGGCGCTATATTAATGGAAGTGGTTACATCAAATTCATTGATGGTTTTTTTGTCTACTGTAAAATCATGTCCTTGACCATAAGTATCAATTTTTATGAGTATATTTTCTGTCTTATATCCGCTTAATTCATTATCAAATAATATGTTGGGAAATTTTATATGACAGTGATATGCTCATTTATATATGTTTCTTGTCTCTACAGTAAGTCATTCATGTTCTAATCATACTGCTACATGTTGTATAACGTCTTCAAATTCATTGATGGAAAGATTGAAATTATCAAAATCTAGATCTTCTGAGAATCTTTGATTATTGTAAACAATTCTCAATGCTGTTCATCAGATAAAACAGAGTTTATTGGCGTGTTTACTATCAAATATATGCTGCAGTATTTTGTATTGCAGATACTCTCTGAGCAAATGTCTTGGCATATCTTGTACCATTGGAGGATAGTATGTCTTGATATCTTCTAAGCTAAGCATTGTTTTTTGCATAAGAAATAAAATTGTGAATGGTTTCTGTAAGCTTTTTTTTGTTGAATATCTTGAGATACTTTTCTAATTTTTTTTCATCTCGTTGTTTTACAAGTTCATGAAAGTCTATTCTGAGCTCATAAAAATCATTTTCCGTATGTATATGGGAATTGAGATAAAAAAAATCTAATATTGATTTCTCAATCTCTGCAATCTTAAAATAGAGTAATTTATGTATTTTTATTATTTTATATCCAAACATGAGATTATTCTTTATTTTTTTATAGGTAAAGTTTCCTATGGATGTAGTGAAGGTGTTTGTTTTCTTTGTGCTTATGGATGTTATACTAAATACTCATTCTGGTATGAGTCCATAATATTGTAAAGCCATTTGCAGAGAAATGTATGATGGTTCGTATATTTTATTGGCTACCATCCAAAGATGGCGTTCATCTAATTTCTGATCGGTAAAATAGTATCGTCATTTGATGATTTTGCGAATATATCACTTTTTTTGTCGATCATCTAAATTTGTTCTATAAAAATCAGGAAAAATCTTCTTAATCTCTTGATAAGAAAATAGAGTAAATGGACTAAATTGCTTATGAAATGTCATAAAATTCATTTTGTTTCTCAAAAGTAGTAAATTTACCATCTACGAGAAATATAATGCTCCTTTTTCTGAAAATTACAAGAGAATCTTACTTCAGCAGTTTTTCTTCCTTGTAGCCATTTTTCACGAAATAATCAACTACTTCTTCAATATCTTCTTTGGGTGTAGAAGCTCATCAGGTCACCGCTATGGTTTCATGAGCAAGTAATTCGTCTTTGGGATGCTGTACGATGTCATCAAGCGATTCGCCGTAGAATGTCTGCTTATCATTATGTATTCCTATTTCATACAATTCCTTGGTGTTGTTGCTTTCTTTCCCACCGATGACGATAAATGTTTGGAATCTATCCAGGTTTTGCAAAATGACTGATTGTCTTTCGTAGGTTGCCTTGCAGACGTCGGAATTTGCTGGCAAGTGAGCCTTGGTATATTGGGTTTTGATGGTTTGAAGTATTTCCTGGATATGGTCGAAGTTTAATGTGGTCTGAGAAAGGACGGCTATCTCAGTATCTTTTGGTAGCTTTGGGATCTCTGCACTGGTCTGGAAGACGTAGACGGTAGCGTATTTAGATTTAATATAAGCGATTACGTTTTTCCCCTCTTGATGATGTTCTTTCCCGATGTAAAAAAATGTGCTGATTCATGTGTTGATGAACGTATCTACCTCTGTATAAATTTTACTGACAAATGGACATTCTAGATTATACACTGCCTTAAATTTTTTTTTGGCTTGCTGGATGATGGTCCTATCAGTACCATGAGCAGAAAAAACGACAATAGCATCACGATCTGTGATTTCGTCCAGTGATTCAACAAAATTGATGCCTTTTTTCTCGAAAGATTTAGTTACTTTAGGATTGTGGACTAGCGCATGGATGCAATATATCTGATTTCATGGATTATTTTTGAGAATGGTAGTCAGTCCTAGAATTGATTTTTCTACCCCAAAGCAAAAACTGGATGGCTGAAGATAATAGACGGTTGGCATATGTTTCTTGCTAGGTGGGTAAAGCTAGTTTGGAGTGTATTTTTATGGCTTGGAAAAACAAGAAAAATTCATCCGTGTAATGTTATTCGAGATTTTTCACTTCGTCTTT
This sequence comes from Candidatus Absconditabacterales bacterium, assembly GCA_041679065.1. Classification (GTDB taxonomy): domain Bacteria; phylum Patescibacteriota; class Gracilibacteria; order Absconditabacterales; family Absconditicoccaceae; genus CAJBLF01. The sequence goes on along the minus strand of JBBABI010000011.1, from coordinate 18,187 downwards.
CAGTCGTCCGGGGAAATTTCAATCTAGAATTTCTCCCTTGGTTTTCCGTGAATTGACATCATCTTTATCGCTCTTGTACCGACTGTTTTAGAAATCTTTAATTTCTTCATTACATTCGAACTTAAAGTTTCTAGAAATCGTCGGTATACCTCTCGCATCCAAAAAAACTGCGTTTTACTGGTTTTTTTGGTGGTCGAGAGTATAGATGACGAGGATCTGGTTCTGGTCATTGAAGATGAGCGCTTTGGTAGCTACTCAGAAAAATTTAACCATGGATATTAATTTATTATGGTAAAAATATTCTTTTCACTATCCAATATTATATTTGCTCCCAAAGGAATCGTAATCATCGGGTCTGAATGTCCGATATCGGCATCGAGTAACACAGGATATGTTTTGTTTTTTGTGTAATTAGTTATGATCAGATCCAATTTTTTCTTATCTTCCTTGCTATATCTATATGGTCTTCAAACGATCAATCATTGTATATTATCAAACAATCATACATTATCCAGATCTGCTAGATATGCATCCAGATCGCTTATCGGTAGTCATGTATCGACCGTATGACCTTCAGGAATATCTATAAAGAATATTTTGTTTTTTACATCTGGTCGGTATTTTGTTCAGAGAAGATGATTGATGCTCGGTACGCATCCTCATATGATCTCTCATTCAGCTTTCCCTGGTTTGAGTCGTTTCCATCCTGGATTTTTCTCTAATTTTTTTTCTGTGGTATAGAATTTTTCCGATCACCAGTCTATAAATTCATCCGTCCATTCCGTAGAGGGGAGTATCTCTATGATTTTTTTCTTTTGGATAATGACTTCATCCAGATACTTCATCGTATATGCCATCGGCTTAGGATATTCGCTGAATTCCGTGATGAAGGCTGGTCCATAAAAAGATTTCAGACCTGATTGAGTATACAGAGCCATATGCAAAACCGATATATCTGAAAATCCGACGAATGGTTTCGGGTTGTCCTTGATAAGGTTCCAGTCTATATATTTGAGTGTCTGATTGGCATGATTTCCACCGATCATCGTCATGATGATATCTATATCGGGATTGGCGAATGCTTCCATGATATCTTTCGCTCTATTTTCCGCTGTGTCAGATATGTATCCATTGCTTTCTAGAGCGTGAGGCAGGAAATTCACTTTATATCATAATGCTTCAGCATTTTTCACAGCTTTTTCTATCGCTTTCGGGAAATATTTTCCTGGACCGAATGAGGGGGAGATAATTCATAACGTTTTGGTCATCGCGTGGCATGACAATGAATAAAATTATATACAAAATTCCTAGCTTGAAGTGTATTTTTATGGTCTAGAAAAACAAGAAAAATTACAGAGAATCCCATTTATCCTTATATGGAGCCAGTGTCTGGTAATTTTTGACTGTGTTTTTATGTATCTTCCTTGTTCCTTATTTGCAACCGATGAAATTGTCTTTATCAAGATATTTTATCAAGGTGTCCAAATAAAAATCTCCCCCATCAGGTGCTATGATTGCTCATTTGAGTCCTGTACTATTTTGAAGATATTTTTTTGTGCCGCTCAGAATGGCTCCAGATGAGATTCCGACAAAATATCATTCATCCAGATAACTTTGTACTCCACTGATTACACAAGGATCGAAATTTACATCGATAATCTGGTCAATGATATGCTTATGCTCTTCAAAGAAAGGGATTACGATGTCTGATGATTTGAAATTTCTTAATCCTTCTATCCTATCCAATGGATTTATTCAAATGATCTTCATGTCCGGAAACTGTTCCTTGAGATATTTCCCTGCTCCCAAAAGTGTCCCAGACGTCCCAAGTCCTGCCGCGAAAAAGTCTATTTTTCCCAATTTTTTTGCGATATATGGTCCGGTCAGATGATAATGCGCCCAAAAATTAGCATAATTCCTAAATTGATCCGGTAAAAAATACATTTCTGGATGATCTTTGGCCATCTGATCTCTGAGTCTGATTCATACATCTGTGCTTCCATCAATCTCTATTGTTTTGGCTCCATAAGATTCTATAAGCCTTTTTTTGCAAGGAGAAGTTGTTTTGGGGAGAATGATCTGTACCTGCATATCAAACAGATTCCCTAAATACGCTAAGGCAATCGCTGTATTGCCGCTGGAGGCCTCCAAGATGATTTTGTCTGTACTTAAGAGTCATTTTTCATACGCATCCTTGAGGATTCGGTATACGGTCTTTATCTTTACCGATCAGACAATATTGTATTTCTCCAAAAGAGCATATACCTCATTGTCCTTGATGTTCTTGATCTGTACTATAGGGACAGTCTGGATAAGTCATTGTATATCTAATTTCATGAGATGAGAATTTAATAAATAAAAAAGATTATTTTTTTCTTGTCCGTTTCCGACATATGTCGTCCCGATACATTATTTTTTGAAGCAGTAGCATGTCGTTTTGCGTAATATATAAAAAAACTCTGGAGTTTTCCCAGAGCATATATGGTAAGATGTTTTTTTACCTTCTTATGGCATCCAGAAAAACTCCTGTAGTGTACAGTTGCAGCAACAACAGACTGATCTGAGGTTTTTCCTGTGCATAATCATTATTGGTTATGATAAATTGTGTGTATAATACTGACTATTCCTGTTTTTTCAAGTCTAAATTTACCCTTGTTTATTTCTTTGCTCGATTTGCAGCATCTCAAAGCTGTATCTTTTTCTTTATTCGGGGCTGATTTTAAAGGAATATCTTACTTCATCATAAGTATCTCCTCATATTTCTATTCTTCTGTTTCAGGATATCCTTCATCCTTTCTTTTTGTAGAATGATTCTCATTTGCTTCCTGGCAATGTCCGTAAATATATCGATTTGGATCCAGATCCTCTGCAGAACTCGTCAAAAAGGTCGGATCATACTCATCCCCTCTGATATCTTGGATCTACGTAGAAAGCGTATATCTCACGTGATTTGTCATCGTCTGTGTCGCGTCATCTCCCACCATACAGAAATCAGGTAATGATTCATTGTTTCTCGCTTACCAAGAAAATGAATGCATTTGATTCTATCATGTCTCTGTATTTTTGGATGCGTTCGTCAGATTGGGTCAGAGAATCGAGGTATTCTTGTGATAGTATTCATTGATATCATTCTTTCCGTGAATTAATGCGAATATCCGCTATCTGTGTAACATCTTTCTTGGTAGCTGCCCTAATGTCGTTTTTTATTCATATTCCTTCGGTCATATCGCTATCTTTTTATCTCATAAAAACCTTAGTGCATTTTTTCTGCTGATTTTGATTTTGAGCTCTTCATCCAATGTGTCCAGCAGATCGATATTTTCCTTATATGATCATTGGTATCTTGGGTATGATATGTAGGGATAGTCGCTTCCTCGCATCAGATTGTCCTGATATCTTTCGGCAAAATATTTGAAGATATTCTCCGTTTGCTTGAAATCCATTTTCAAGATTTTAGCAAGGATGTTTTCATCAGTATATCATTCAGATAGGTGGCATACTGTATAGAATGGGGATGTGTCGATAAACAGATTTGATGGTATGCCTTCTTTATCACATCTGTCCCGAAATTTCTTTTCAAATCTTCACATGTGGGCTATACAGAAACGTATCTCTGGATATTTCTCCGCAAGAGCAAAAACGTTGCTGGATAGCCGTTTATCCTTGCGGATTCAGCTATGTAATAGGACTGGTAATCTTGTTTCCTTGAGAAATGAAATCACGTATGGATTATCGATATCTGTTATGTTTACATCTAAAACCTGGCAATGGAATTTCATTCAGTGAAATGATCCGTCTTTCAGGCTTTTTTCTGCTATATTGATTTGCTCTTTTACCTTTGTTCTGGTATCTAGGATCCGAAAGGGGAGCAAGACGTCCTTTGTGTCGTAGTCTTTTTTGATCTCTATCAGGCTGATATTGTCTTTGGCGTAAGGAATACTATTTATTGCGTTCCTCTGATTGTACATGATGGATTGGTTGCTCGTCAATCATCAATGGGGTTCTGGAGAACAAATAGCTTTCTGGATATGATGTCAGCGTAATATATCAAGTAAATCGTCAATGTTGCTTGTATATGTATATTCCTTGGCTTTATCATGATACTCTCACAAATGGAGATGGCTATCTATGGTCATCTATGATGTATATTATATAAAATCTGTTTTTATGATTATCTGGGTTTAGCTATTTTTAATGCTTCTGTATAGCTTGCGTCATTTGCTATATCAATCTTTTCTATTTTTTTGATTGCATCCTCTTTATCTATGATTCATCGTCTTACTCTCTCGGAAAGATATCATATGATTTGTGGAAAATATGAGCATATGTCGTCATATGAATATGTATTTTTATCGATCAGATTCCTTAGGATTGTTCACGGGATCATGCAATCTGTATCATATCATCCACATCAAGGATTATCCCATGGAATGCTATTGTCTTTGATATACGCTTGATTTGACTGCTTATTCATTCAAAATGCTGTGCCGCCTCTCAAAACGGTGAATTCCGGTTTCTCTCGTAGGATAGAATATCTCCCTAGTTTTTTATTGAATTTCGGCGTATCTCATCCAGTGATGAGAATATCTTCGTCGTGCTGATTGAGTATCTCCTTATAATTCAAATCCACGATCTTATTGCATAGGGGTCCACAAGGAAGGATGTTGTGTTGTATGCATTCGCTGTATTGCTCGATATTCTTCTTCCCATGTGTTTCTTGGTCTTGTATATCTATCCGTTTATGTTGATTCTCTAATCATTCGAATCTTATCACGTTTCCGATGTTTTTATGTGCTTGATCTCATTTATATCCATGATCGAGAGTAAAGCATAATAATTCAATGATGCGTTTTTTGCATTCTTGGTGTAACTTATGCAGCACAACAGTGCTATCAAGTCATCAGGAATAGGCAAAAAGCACTTTTTTCCTGTTTTCCAGAAAACAATCCAGTTCCTCGGCAAATATTGGCGATGCCTGCAGGAATTTGTAGAGATCTCATTGTATATCTCTGCAAAGATCACATGTTCTGCTATCGGTTCCGTTGTCTGGCAGGGGAGCTAAACAATTGTTGCATGGTTTCATCGTGGTGTTATTTAGATTGTAAAAATCTTTCTTTATAGCATTTGGGATCGCTGCCATTTAATTTCCCTGTTAACTTATATGCTCTTCATCTACATCATCCGCAGTATGACAGGAATGCACATCATTTGCATGCTCATTCGAATTTCTCTCTCTGTCTAAATGCATTGAATATAGAAGATTCTAGCCATATATCTTTCAATTCTTCTTTGAAGATATTTCATGCCTCGATTCTCAGAAACGGGCAGGGAAAGACTTTTCAAGATGAACTGACTATACATGCAGCAACTCCGGCAGTACATCATCATTTGTTTCCTGTGTAGGTAGATTCTTTCCCTTTGTCACGTACTGCAACCAATGGACTTCCATAACGCAGTATTTTTCATTTTTTTTGTAAATCATAGAGTACTCATTCTACTTCAAAAAATTCATCATTATCCAATAAGTCTTCATCCGTCAGCTTATGCATTGGGATGCAGATATTGAATGCTATCGGTATTCATCCATCATTGGCCTCTTGCACCATGGCCTTGATATGGTTCTTGTTCTTTTTGTGGATGCTAGAGAAAAGATAGCATTGTATCCCATGAGATTTCAGGAATATGGCACGTTTCAGATTATCGTTCCCTTTTTCACTTATGGTGTCATTGTAGTCATAACTAAGATGGATGAGATCGAATGCCTTTATCTTATCCAAGGTATTCTCATTTATGAAAGTTCAATTGGTCTGAAGCACCACACGGTAATTTCATTTGTGTTGTTGGATCAATGCAAGCAATCCATCGAAATTCTTATATAACATAGCCTCTCAACCTGAAATGACCACGGTCTTCACTGAATTCTCTTGTGCAAAAACAAACAATTCCTCTATCTTTTCTAGAGGCAGATTGTTGTTTTTCTCTCCACGATTATAACAATGCCTGCAATTCAGATTGCATTTAGATGTCACTTCAATTTCCAATAAATGAAGACCCAATTCCGCAGCGGATGTCTTTTTCATAATTACCTGTTTTAAGATTGTAAAATCTCCAAGCTAAACATCAAGAAAAGCACTTGTATCTTTTTATGCAATTAACACAGCCTTTGTCTGTTCATGAGTAGATCAGATCTCTGAATTTTTTAAATCATTTGCCGTCGGACCATATCTCAAAAATATCATCCTTCAATAGATTTCCGCAATAAAACTCGTTGTTTTGGAAGTATACGCATGGATATACATCTCATTTATAGTTTACTACCAATTTGAATTTACCAGCTGCGCAATCAGGTAGTGGTATTTTTTCTTCATAATCATTTATTCTCTTTCATATCAGATGCTTCATTCCGTGCCTAAATTTTATCTTATCTAGTGGTATGCTATTGATGAATTTAAAGTAATTATCTACAATATTGACCGTTTCGGGATTGAGATCTTGAATGTTGTCTCTATTAATCTCCAAATTAAATGCTATATAGTCGGATCATAATTTTTTATGGTTAGCATAAATCGAGTCGATTTGTCTGATGCTCTTTTCAGTGATTACTGTGTTTATTCATACAATAGTTGATGCATTTTTCTTTTCTTTGAATTTTTTATAATTTTTCATCGCCATCTCATAATTTCATTTCCTTCCTGTCGTGGCATTATGTATATCGGGGGTTCAATGAATAGAGAAAACCACCTCATCAAAACATGAGAAATTATATTTGGTGATGTCGATCAGTCATGTGGTGTTTATGGTTATTCTTTCGATTCAGGCATCCTTAATGAAAGAAATGAGCTCATCGATGTTTTTGTATAAAAAGACTTCTCAGCCACTCAAATTTACTCCAGTGACTCATAGTTCTACCAATTTCTTTATGATGTGCTTCCGGCTATCTAGACCTAGATCCGGAAATCCATATTTGACGTTACATCCATTGAAACAGAAGAAACAATTTTGCACACAATTGTTGGTCAAATACAATTGTGCAAATTCCGGTTTTTTAATCGCCAGATCAAAAAGCTCATTGTAATCAAATCAATGTATATCTTTACTTTTCTCCATTTTCCAAAATTTTTTTCTGGGTTAAATAGGTGTAGAATGCACTAGGTATCGTTCTTTTATCATGATGCTCTGGATTCTCTAGTATTTTTTTTATCCGGTCTTTAGATTTGCCTTTGAAAAAATAATAGTTGTAATTTGTATATATGACAACACTATTGTTTTTTTCGGCCCATGTGATGTGTTTTGATAATTCGATCATCGCGGCTTTGATAGTAAAGTCAAAAAAGGCCAGTGGTGACACTAGCCTTTGTTTGTACCTAATCGCCATTGCACATACATCAATTTTTTTCGAATTCCTCTACGTCCATCGTCCAATTGTTCTTGTTTTCAGCTTTTTCCTCTGATTTCCTTTTGGTTTCATCTTTCATTCTATTGCATAGTAAGATATAAAAACTAGTCTTTTAAAGACTTTTCTCTGTCTGTTATCTGGTTTACGAAACCACAATTTTTTGTGCCAATCACCTTCTTAGATTATTATATCCCATTCTGTCTCTGTTCAGCTATCTTTCAGGCTTATTCATGATTCTTTCAGTTCTTCTCTTAATTTATCCGCTAAGGTGTAATCCTTTTCACGCTTGGCCTGATTCCTTGTTTCTATTTTTTTGTGGATAAGATCTTCATCTATATCTTTGTTTCTCAAAAAATCTCTTTTATATGCAGTTATGTATTCTTCAGGATTCTCATCAAATATCTTTATTACGTTTGTTATGGCATTCAGATTCTCTCTAAATTCTTTTAGAGTATATATCTTGTCTTCTGCGGAATGCTCCTTTGAGATCAGTAAATCATTTACTTCGGAAAATACGTTGGATAGCGTCCCGAGTATTTTGGGAAAATTAAAATTCTCATTCATCGCATTATCAAAATTCACTTCCATGCTCTCTACCTGTTTTCATAATGTTTTTTGATCTCATCATGTATTACCATCGTGTTGCGCCAAAAAATCGTCCACCATTTTCAGCGTTTTATAGAAATAGAACACTCTTTTGCTTGCAATCTTGAACATGTCTGGACTAAAATCCATCGGTGTGGATAGATTATATGACAATATTACATAACGGATGATGTCTGCGTTATGATCTTTTAATGCATCTTTTATGGTCAAGAAATTTCCTAGGCTTTTACCCATTTTCTGGCCGTTTACATTCACCATCCCATTATGGATTCGGTAATTTGCGAATTTTTTTCCGTTATGCGCTTCGCTTTGTGCTATCTCGTTCTCATGATGTGGGAACATGATATCCAATCATCCTCCATGTATATCTATATTTTCTCCTAGATATTTATGTGAAAGGACGGAACACTCTATATGCCGTCATGGTCTTCACAATCACCAAGGAGAATTCCGATATGGCTCTCATTCTTTTGCCGGTTTCCGTAAGCTAAAATCTATTTGGTTCTTTTTGTTCGGACTATTTTCGTTTGATATCATATCCTCGATCTTTCTATTCGAAAGTTTTCAATATTCTTTGAACTTTGAAACTTCGAACAATACTTCCCCATTGTTTACATATGCGAATCATTTATCGATCAGGATCTGTATGTAGTTTATTATGTCTGGTATGTTCTCAGTCACTTTTGGCTCTATGTCTGCCTCATTGACCTTCATTTTTTTGAGATCGTTTTTTGATTCTTGGATGTAATATTCCGAAATTTCGTTACATTCCTTATTCTCGCTATTGGCTCTATTGATTATCTTATCGTCAATATCTGTATAGTTTCTTACATATGTGGTATCGTATCAAAGATATTGCAAGTAATTTCTGATGATATCGAAGGACATTGCTTGCCTTGCATGTCAAATGTGGGCTTCATCATATACTGTTATTCAGCATGCATACATTTTTATCTTGTCCGGTTCTATGGGTACGAAATCTTCAATGCTGTTTGATAACGTATTATATATTTTTAATTTCAACGTTTTCTGAACTCTTTTCATGGGAATCTCTTTATTATCTAAAGTGTTGTCGTGATCTGCGCTCTCTTTTGTGTTGTCCATGTTGTAGGTTCTTAAAATATAAAAAGATCTTAGACGGCTATCCTTTTCTGGTGGAATACATCCAATAGCAGGATATTCATCTTATTCATCCCTATCTTTGCTATCTTTCACATGTTTTTTATGCTCTCTTCCGCAGTTTCTCATATTATCCCATCATTGGGCGTCACATGACATCATTCGATAGCTTTCAATGCTGAGACTATAGAAGACTCCACGGCAGTATTTATCTTGTTTGCACATCACAATTTTGCTCCATCACATAATATTCCCGTAATGTCTGATATCAGATTATTTATAGCATGGCCAATTATCTCTTTATTCTGATTCGTCCTTTGATAGGCAATTGCTCATGTCGCTCATAATCATGCTGCCACAGAACATCCACACATTGCAGACAATTTTCCTGTAAAGCATTTTACATAAGAGTTCAATAAGTGAGAAAATGCTATGCTCTGATATATGGTCCTTTCATCAACAAACAATCCTGTGTCCAGAGGCACATGTTTTCAATACATGTAGGGGACTAGGATGGAGATTATTCATTGATTTCCACTTCCGCCACTGCTCATTACCGGCATGTTTATTCAGGACATTCTCGCATCACTTGCTTTTGTTGTAAGTATTTTTATCTTTCCTATGATATCGTTAGCGATCAATCATTTCTTGGATAGAACATCCAAAGCTGCTCATACTCACTTATATCCTATCTCTTTCTGGGCTATTTCCATATTCATCTCTATTCATCTCTTAATATACTGGATATCTTCTTCATCAATTGCTCCTGCCATCCTGATCAATTCGTCTATCGAAGAATTCTCCAACATCTCCTCATAGTAATGATCATCGTTTAATGGTTTGTTGTGTTGGATATTATACAGGAGGACATTGCCATTTAATATGATGCTGATGAGGTTGGAATGTGCGTTTTCGATGATCGAATTGATTCTATCTCCATTTTTGAGATGCACTTCGGCTTCTATGAAAAGATCTTTCTGCTTCTCATCTATTTTTACGTCCACTAGTTTCCTTTGTATTATGTCCTTGGCCTTCTGTATATCTTCTGGTTGTATATCTTCCAGGACCTCAAGTTTTTTTTCAGAGTTTCCGCCAATGATTCATAGTGCCGCCGCGATTTCCAATCATTTTTCCCCTTGGGAATTCGGAACATAGACTCAGAGAGCGTTCTTATAGAGTTCACCATTTACCGTTATACATAATTTCTCTATATTGCCAGTGTCGTCGATATATTTTTTCAATGCGCTTGCCGCATATGCGACAGAGATTGGTTCTGTGCATCACATTGCTGGGTTTACATTTGATTTAATAACTTCTTTATACACATTACAGTCCATTTGATTGTTTACGATGATAAAAGATAAACTTTTTTCTGCTTTTTGACGATTTATGCGATTGTCGCCTTTATATCTGTCCAAAAAAAGAAAAAAACTGACTAAACTAAGAAAAAAAATAGTTTGGCTTCTCCTCTAGGTTTTTTTGGTATATAGTTACTATCACAATATTCCCTCACTACATTTCCCCACCTTCGTGGACGTCGAGGATTATTTGGATAGTAACTATAACTCTCGCATCCACCCCGACTGTTCGGGGTTGGCGGTCGAGTATAAAAAAAGCCAGCTTGGTCGGCTGGTTGTCTTTTGAGAGTATCTTTTAGTGGTATTATTTTTTTTGGGTCGTTTTCTTTATCAATTTTTTCCATTGTTTTTCTACTCTGTCATAATCAGGTCCTGCCAATGATTCTAGTAACCTGATTACCCTTTTTTCTATCTTAATGTTTTTGAAAAGGATATCGTAATAGAGTTTATCATAAATTTCGCAGAAAAAACTTGTTATCTTGGCTATATCTTTTTCTTTTTGAAGGCGTTGTATGATGATATCTTGGAGAAATTCGGAAAGATTGGCATGAGGATGCTTTTGGGTAATGGTTTGGATCATAGATAAAGTGGTTTTGACGTCATTTACTGTTTTCATGGATATAAGCCAATGTAAAACAGTCGCCTGTATATCCATACAAAAAAAGAAAAAAACGGAAGAAAATAAGAAAAATGTTATCTTATGGATATTTATTAATGATTTTTATCACATAGGAATTTGAAAAATTCCTATTCAACTTATGCTGGATATGAAAACGACGTTAAAGTTCTTAAGGATTTTTCGGCGTCTTATTTTATATCTTTTTGATAATAAAGACCTTGAAATCGCTTACATTGAGTTTCATATAGAAATCAAACATGCTTCATTTGCAGATTAAAGGAAGTTTTTCTTTTGTTTCTTTCTCGATGAGTGAGAGGAGCGGAATGACGATTTTTCCCAACATTTCGTTCTTGTTTTTGCTATAACTGGAAACCTCTAATTCCTTGTTTCTGATATCTTGTCCTATATTGTCTAATAATTTTCACAAGATGCTGATGGTGGACGTCTGGGAACAGATATCTGCAGAAGTTAATTTTTTGCCATTTAGATGTATTTTATTGTCTATGGTGTCCAATAATAATCATTCCTTATGTGTATTTATGATCTCATTGTAATCTCACAAAAACGTTTCTCCCTGATTGTTTTTGCAAAACACTTTATCTTTCTGGATGTACTTAGAAAATATTTTTTCTGAGATATTTTGCTCTATCTGGACTCCATCGTTGGTTATTCCGTCTATTCGTGAAGCATAAGGCAACTGTATATCCGGATATTCAGATTTTAATTTTTCCATAGTTTCAAAGAAATGCTTTTTATTTGTTCCATCTTTCATAATCACCATACAACTGCCTCATATTTTACTGGAATAACTATTTACCATACCTATCTTTTCTTTATTGTTTGATGCTTCTTGGAAAAGTGAAGTGAATTTCTCAATGAAGTCAGAAGGACTTTTCTCTAGCATATAGAAGAGATATCTTACGGTATTTATGGTATCAATCAGATGCTCTACATTTATATTGTCCTCGCCTTCTGTGTATATTTTCTCCAAACTTTCTAAAATCATAACGGTAGAGAGAGAAAACATATCCACAAACTCGTTGTATACGCCATTATATATGATCTGTATAAAACGGACGTCTTTCGTTAATTTGGTAATGGGCAAGATTTTATTGTCTATGAAATTTTGATATTTTTGAAGTTTTTTTTCTTCCAAAAGAATCTCTTGTTCTATTTTTTGTGAACTTTTGGGTGATCATGAATATACTATTGCGTAATCAAAAGGGAGGTAATTGCGTTCTTCTATGTTGAATAATGTAGAAAACGGGGTGAATGAACGCTGGAGATCTTTTATCTGTTCGGTCTTTATATTAGCATCGAATGCTTCACAATAAAAAAGCCCAGGCATATATGATTTGTTGAGAACATGTATGCTTCATGATGAGTTGCCGTATCTCGCAAATAATGCTATTTGCCATGCGGTGACTTCTATCTCGTGAAATGCATCAGATTTCATGAATTCATCATAATTTTCCAGATCCTTGTGAGACACCTTTCCTATAAGTACATATAATGCAGTTGATAAGATTGCCGCGAAAGTAGATGAAAAAGAAAAAGAATATTCTTTTTTTCATTCTGAAAGAATATTTATATTGATGCCCTGTTCTTTATTATGCTCTTTTAAAAAGGTTTTTATGAATTCTTTTATCCTTTTATCTACATCTAAGATTCAGCGAAATTCGCACTTTTCAAAACGATATGATGCAGTATTATAAATTGAGAGATTTTCAAAACGGATTTCCCCGGTCTGATTTGCATTTATTCATAAATACATCTTGATGGGTAATTTAAACCTTATGCGCATAAATTTAGATCCATGACCTATTCATGTAGGAGTTAAATGTCCAGTAAAACATCCGCTTACAATCAGATCATTCTTTGCGAAAAAATCTTCATATTCCACTTTGAAGTGTTCTTGTAATGATTGCGTATTCATCTTTATCCTTTCTTCCATACGGAGCATTTAAAAAATAAAGCTAGTTTGGAGTGTATTTTTATGAGTTTAAAAAACAAGAAATTTTTATTATGCAAGAATGTTGATTTTTTCGAGAAAAAAATTATAAGAAGGGAAATCTTCAAAACAAAAAAATTATGAGAAATTCAGAAATCATCCCTATCGTCGATGAAGCTTTTGCTAACTTACGCAGGAGGAAAGGAAAAAAAAACATCATTATCAAATACATTACTTTTGATAATGGATCTACAATTACGATTCCTTCAGGTGCGATACTACAAGCATCGTTTGTTAAAATTATTCTTGTACGAAAAGATGGGAAAAATAACATCAAGGTTCTTCATCGCGACAACGATGTTCATCAACTATTTCCTTATAACAACTCATTCCAAAAAGAAGCGGCGATCGGATTTTTGAGACAAAATAAGATTCTTCCTTCCAAAGAAGAATTTCTTGCTCCCAAGTCTTTTGCTGAATCACTTTCTGCAGAAGATATCCATGCAGCTTTTGCAGGAGATTAATGTCCTTGAATGATAATAGAACCGGATTTGTTTATCTTTATCCGGTTTTTTTTAATGTTGTTTTACTGTTTATTTTTGCTATATAAGTAATTGTTATTTTATTGTTTCATTATTTTTGAATGAGAATCTCAATCGGTTTTTCTGGAGCTGCAGGGAGCGGAGTCAATACCTCGGGTCTTCTTCTTGGTCAATTACTTTCTCAGAAAGGATATTTCGTCCTAGGAGATAAAGAATATGCCTCTATCATCAAGGGAGATAATAATGATTTTTTTCTGTATATTTCTGATACAGATGTTTTCATCACGCAGACGATAGACTATTTCTTTGCCTTTGATGACTATGCGGTGACGAAGAATCAGAAGCTCTACACCCTGAAACAGGTCTACAATATCAAAGATCAGAATGTTACGTTTAAAAATACGTTCTGTTTCGGCGCAGCATTGAAATTATTGGGAATCGCTCTCCAAGAGGGGATAGATATGATGGCGAAGAATTATAGCGGAGATGTCTTGGATAAAAATAAAGAATGCATACAAAAAGGATATGAGTATTGAGTGCAGAATGCAGAATGTAGAATTCAGAATGTCGGAGCAGAAAAATCTTTTATGTTCTGAAATGAGGTGATAGGTACTTGAGCGATCAAGTCTGGTATGAACTTCTATTCGGCGTATCCTATGACACCTGCATCATCTTTAATTGATGTCATCGTAGAATGATTTAAAAAGCAGAATCTTCAGGAATCCTCTGTAAAATCTTCAGGAATCTTCTTTCAGTGAGAAGATGAAATAGCGGTCAGTATGTCCATGCTTGGCGCAAAATTTGCCGGCAAGAGAGCAGCATGCGGGACGAGCGGAGGATGATTTGCCTTGATGACGGAATCTATCAGTTTTTCTAATCAGGCGGAACTTGGCTGAGTCTATATTCTTTCTCAGCGTGATGGACCTAGCACCGGGACACCTACATTTACGGGACAAGGAGATTTGAATTATGCCCTAAACGCTTCATTCGGAGATACTTTCCCTATCGTTTTAGCACCTTCGACGTTTGAGGAATCATATACCTTGATCGGAAAGGCCTTAAACCGATCCGACCAATATCAGCATCCTGTCATTTTTTTAGTAGATAAACAATTATCAGAATCCTATCTCTCTCTAGATACCAAAAGTTTAGTTGCAGAAGAAATTAAACGTTGAAAAGTGGAAATAGTGAAAAATGGAGGGTTTGAAGGTGAATATAAAAGATATGCTGAATCAACCGACGGCGTTTCGCCTTACTTATTGCCTGGTACGGAGAATGGAGAATTTATCGCTAGTTCGTACGAACATGATGAATATGGTGCAGCGAATGAAGATCCAACCGTCAAAAAACAACAGCTGGAGAAAAGGTTTAGAAAGCTG
>JBBABI010000011.1:0-3207 GCA_041679065.1 Candidatus Absconditabacterales bacterium | reverse complement strand
ATACGTTTGTGGTACAAGAGTTTACCAAGGATTTCTACGGATACGAAATCGTCAATCCTGAGGCAGAAGTTTTCTTCGTTACCTATGGAGTCAATAGATATGTATTGGAAAATTTTATACACCAGATGCAAGATGTATGATCCAAGATGCAAGAGTATGGTGTAATCATAATAAAGGTATTTCAGCCGTTTGATATGAGACTCAAGAAATTCTTGGATGAGAAGAATAAGCAAATTGAAAAATTAATCTTTGTGGAGATGAATTATACCTGACAAATGGAAGAGTTAGTGATGAACAAATGTTTATTGCATGATAAGAAATGGGAATGAAAAATCAGTCATTATAGGAAGTATACGTTGTATCCGATCTTTTTAGAAGAAATAGAAAAATTGTAGTTTATGGTTTATGGTTCATAGTTCAGAGTTGTTAAGAGTTTGTAACTCTGTACCCTGCACTATACACTCTGCACTGTTTTTTATTCTTGTTCGCTATCATGAAAATATATTTCGCTTGATCTATTAGATGAGGAAGGCAGTTGAGAGATACTTATATGGCGATGATTGACTATCTGAGACACTATGGAGATGTTTTGACTGAGCATGTAGACAATAGTTATCTGTCTGCATTATGAGAAAGCATGTCCGCTCGTGAAATACATGATAGGGATATATCCTGGCTTTTGGAGTCAGATGTGGTAGTAGCTGATGTTACCGTCAATAGTTTATGAGTCGGTTATGAATTAGGCAGGGCAGTAGAGCAAAAGAAACCTATTTTGTGTCTGTATAATCCAGAGGAAAATACATCATTATCTGCAATGATTGACGGCTCTCCATTAATTATCGTGAAGAAATATCAGACAGTAGATGAAGCGAAAAAATGTATGGAATCGTTTTTCAATGTCATTGCGACCCCGGTAGATTTAGGGGAAGCGATCAAAAAAGTGAAATAATTGGATTGCCACGACTCATTTCACCAGCCTACCCATCGTAGTTCTACGAGGCGCGGCGGCAGGCAGGTTCGGCTCGCAAAGACAAATACGTATCATTTACATCCTAAACATTATTAGCAATGAGAGCTAATCTTACAAAATTCCAACGATGTCCATGATGTGGTAATTACCTCATTCATGCGGCGATCAAAAATGCGATTAAGGAATTGAAGATTCCCAAACATAAGCTAGTGGTTATCTCTGGTATTGGCTGCGCGAGCAAAATGAGCCAATATATAGATAGTTATGGTTGCGAGACTTTGCATGGCAGAGCGTTGCCTTTTGCTACCGGTGTGAAATTAGCTAATCCTGATCTGACCGTGATCGTCTATGGAGGAGATGGAGATGGCTATGGAATCGGATTGGGACATTTCCTGCATGCTTGCAGAAGAGATATTCGTCTGCTCTATATTGTCTCAAACAATGAAAACTACGGATTGACTACAGGGCAAGCGTCTCCGACAACTCCTTATCATGTCAAAACCAAATCCACGCCAGATGGGAATCAGACTATGCCTTTTGATCCAGTCGGTCTTGCAAAATCCGCTGGCTGTGGGTACTCTGTCCGTGTAATAGATAAGGATTTACCGTTACTTACTCAGGCTATCGTTTATGGTCTTAAACATGAAGGTTTCGCTCATATTGATGTGGATCAAGCTTGTCCGAGTTGGAGAAAATGGTAATCCTGCGAAGCAGGTAGTAAAAGATTGAAAAGTGGAAACATGGAAAAGTTGAAACATGGAAAAGTTGAAACATGGAAAAGTGGAAACATAAAAAAACACCTTAATCTTTCCATCTTTCCCTTTTTCAATATTTCCACATTTTTTTCGTGTAGCTCTTGATATTTCGTTCGAAATATGTATGGTATAAAAAACTAAAAAAAATATTATGAATGTACGACATGTAAAAGCTATCATTGAACGGGCAGCTACTTCTATATCTGCTAATTCTAAGGACCTTCCCTATAAAGAAGCTCTACAAAAAAAGATCGATGATCTGAAAAATAAACTCTGTTCGGATCAAGAAGTTAAAACTTTTGATGATTTGAAAGATTATCACGAGGTATCAACACATTTGGCTACATTAGCCGATGAATTACAACAATCTATTTAATTAACTTACCTTAATCGGTATATCTGCTCGCTTAGGCGGGCTTTTTTTTTATTCCTTGAAAAGAAAAGAGGATTTATTACAATTAAAAGACTAAAAAATTATGAATATTAAAAAATTGTTTTATATCATGAATCTTTTAATCTTTTAGTATTTTAATCTTTTAATATATTTTTATGTTCAAAATATCCTATTCTCCCAATCTGAAATGAGAAGTGATGATTTCTGGAAGCAAAAATGCGGCGCTGCCTATCGTAGTGGCTAATTATTGTATTGATAATCAAGTGAAATTACTCAACAAGCCAAATATTAAAGACATTACCTCCATGGAAACTTTAGCCAAAACGGCAATCAAAAAATCAGAAGATTTTTTTGACTTAACAGACGATCTGGCCAAGAAATTCAGAGCATCTATTCTGCTTATCCCTTTCGGACTTGTAAAATACGGGAAAGTGAAATTTGTCGGCAGCGGAGGCTGTAATATCGGTAAGAGGCCACTGGATACTTTTGATGATGCCTTGATGAAAGCTGGAGTTAAAATAACTAACGGTGAATACAAGACGTATGAGGTTATCGGGAAGCCCAAAAAAAATATCATGTTGCAAGAGTTTTCTGTCACGGCAACGGAAGCGTTGTTGACCTATCTGGCATTCGCTACAAATTATGATTATCCTATCAATATCTATCAAGTCGCTATCGAGCCTCATGTCAAAAACTTGATTGCTTTTCTGAATAATGTCGGTGCAGATATCCAATTGCATACTGATCATACAATCACCGTTTCTCCTTCCAAGATCCACGGGAAAACGAAAGAATTTACTATTATCGGCGATTATATAGAAGTCGGGACGTATTTCGCTATCGGTGCTGGTGCTGATGATAGTGAGATCATTATCACATGATGTGATGTGGACGATTTGTCTGCCATCTATAATGTTGCAGAGAAAATAGGCATCGATTTCAAAATTTTAGACAAACATACTATCAAAGTAAGTTCCAAAAATAAGAAACATTATAAAGCGGCGAAATTTGAGACAAGGACATATCCATGATTTCCTACTGATTTACAGCCGATTTTCGGCACCTTGCTTACCCAGGCGCATGGTATC
>JBBABI010000010.1:0-24063 GCA_041679065.1 Candidatus Absconditabacterales bacterium | reverse complement strand
GATTTGGTAGTAATTAAGGTACAGATTATTTAAATTGGGAAGTCAGTTGAAAACACCACTTTCCAGCGACACCATCTGATTATTTTGAAGTGTTAATCATTGTAAATTATCCAGTCAGTTAAAATCGCCATTTTCTAGAGAAGTAATATGATTCCCTTGAAGGGACAAAACAATCACACGGGAAAGTCCATTGAAAGCACTATCCTCAATGGAAGTAATCTGGTTACCATTAAGATTCAATCGTTGTAAATTATCAAGTCCGTTGAAGTTACCACTTTCGAGAGAGGTAATCTGGTTTGATCAAAGGCTCAAATCATATAAACTAGAAAGTCAGTTGAAAGCACCACTTTCGATAGATGTAATATTGTTATTATTAAAGTACAAACCAGTTAACCAGGTAAGGTTACTGATCTCTTGAGGAATGACTCCAGAGAGATTATTAGATGATAAATCAATCTGAGTTACATGACTTCACGTACAACTAATACCTGTCCAATCACAAACGGTGGTTGAAGAATCATCACCGCTTCATAACCAATTGGTTTGGTCTGTCCATTCAGAACCATTCGTACTTTCATAAAGAGCAACCAGACCTTCACATTCTCCGGTAGAGACATCAGTGATGGTGTCGCAGTATGTCACATATTCGATAGTTTTTGTTATGGTTCTTTCATCATCTCCTGTAGAATATCTTACCGTAACATGTTTTATACCCAATCCTGTAGTCAATGTTATATCTTCGATACCTGTACTTGTTAACATACCTGTCATGGGCGATTCTTCGAAATCACCGGAAAGTTCATACTCTGCTGGTTCGGTCACGGTCAATTGAACTTGGATCTCTTTTTCCGCTGTGAATGATTGATCAGGGATGAATGAAAGAGATCAGTTGAGCAAGGGATTGGTCTCGGCTATATAGTTAGTTGGATCCCAAGAAAAATCTGACCAAGAAAAAACAGAAGGATCTCCGATTCACGTATCTGCAAGGGGTTGGGTCTGCTTCAGGATATTAAATCCATAGAGATATCAGATAGCAGAAGTTCCTGTCCGAGAAGTATTTTTTCATGTAAAATTACAGGTAGGATAGGAATCTTCGTCTATCAAAAATGTTCAATAAGTATTCATAGTGTTTGTGACCCAATCACAGGACATAGTTCATTCTGTATCAAGTACTCCTCATGAGAAGAATTCAGGGAAATCAGAAGCCAATCACCCAGTGAAAGATCATCAACTATCAATGTAAATACCAGTAGAATTGCTGAATAGTTTCAGAGTTCAATAATATTTATTGTTGGCTGAATTTGATTCATTATAAATTCAATAATTATTACTATAGAATTGAGCATTGTTAATCGCATTGTCTGAAGAATTAACAAGCGAAATTCAAATTAGATTATTATACGCTTGAAGATTATTGAGCGTGTCGTTTGAAGAATTGTATGAGTAAATTCAATAATGATTATTATATGCTTGCGAATTATTGATCGTGTTGTTTGAAGAATTTTCTATAGCAATTCAATGCTGTTCATTATTATATATTTGAGTGTTATTGATGATGATGTTTGAAGAACTTCCTAAGTAAATTCAATATCGGAAAATATTATACACTTGAGAATTGTTGATGGTGATATTACTTGAAGAAGATATTCTAATTCAGTATCGGTCATTATTATGCGATTGCGCATTGTTGATCGTGCTATTGGAAGAACTATGTAAATGAATTCAACAATAGTTTTTGCTATGAGTAGATCCTAAACCATCATTTTCTCCATCTATGCTTACATTATCGATAATGATATTTTCTTCGCCATCAACATAAAGCATACGAGAAGTACTTAGATCTGTACTAGAATATAATGTCACATCACCATTTCCTACGATAGCAGAACATCACGTCATATTGATGGTTCTTGATGTGATATGTGATCAGGAGAATAGGACGTAGATAGTATTTTCAGTAAGATATTCTGGTATGGTATCAGCACCGCTGGTGTCATAATTATTGATATATTCTACAGTCATGTCTTCTGGAGCACAAGTATTGGAAGTTCGTTCAGAAATGTATTCGGATCAAGATCCATAGTAAGTATATAACCATGGACAAGAGCTGGCATCTTGAGAAGATTGCCGATCGGGATTATTCGCTTTGGCATTTACGAAGTCGAGGAGATCAGTGTTAAATCATCATGTACAAAGTTTATTATTGTCTACATAAAGACTTCCAGTTCATAAATTAGTTAATCCTGTAAGACTCTCTGGAAGAGAAGTTAAGAGATTAGAATTAAGTTTTAAGGTACTTAAACTAGAAAGTCAGTTGAAAATATTATTTTCAAGAGAAATGATTTTATTATCATGAAGATATAAATATTCTAAATTAGAAAGTCCAATGAAAGAACTATTTTCGATAGAAGTAATCTGGTTATTGTTAAGTCGTAAAATAGTTAAACCAGAAAGTCCGTCAAAATCATCACTTTCGATGGAGGTGATCTGATTCCGTCAAAGCCCTAACCAAGTTAAATTAGAAAGTCAGTTAAAAACACCGCTTTCGATAGAGGTAATATGATCATCGTTAAAGTATAATCCTTGTAGACTAGAAAGTCAGCTGAAAGCACCATACTCAATGGATGTGATTGGATTTCATGAAAGATCTAAATACGTTAACTCTATAAGCTCATTGAATTCTGTAGGGATAACCCCAGAAAGATTATTCCATCATAAATCGATCCGATCTACATATCATTCATTGCAAGTAACACCTGTCCGATCACACACCGTGGTTGGCGTGCTATCACCACTTCATAACCGATTAGTCTGGTTTATCCATCCAGAGCCATTCGTACTTTCATAAAGTGCAATCAGCCCTTCACATTCTCCGGTAGAGATATCGGTGACAGTATCGCAGAATGATAGTATAATACTTTCTATACTATCATTTATACTTACATCACCTGTACCATCACCATCAATATCAAATTCTGCATATACGGTTTTGGTTCCTGAACCACTCGTAAGTGTCCATCCTGTGTTTGTAGTATATACTTCCCAATCACTTCGTGTTATATTATCATTAGAAAACCTCATCTCTATCGCAGGAGGAGTCGTAAAGATATTGAGCGTAACGGAAGATCAGGTAGTAGAAGTATCATCGTTATTGATGACAAAAGATCAGGTAAATTCACCTGTTCAAAGGGTAATCGCAAAATCAGTAAAGTGATTAGTGTCGAATGAGACATAAGGATCTCAATCATCGCTAGTAACTCGAGTCGTAGTCTGGGGATACCACGTCACTCCATTATCTTCTGAATAGAAAACATTTACAGCATCTCAAATGGTTTGGTTTGGAACAGGGACTGATAATGTAGCCACTCATCATGTGAGTCTGAGTGATTCTGAACTACCACCGACTTTAAAAGCAGATATTACTTGTTCATCATTTACACTAGCTATAGATTTAGTTATAGGAACTGATATGATACCATTATAATTGGTAGTATTATCAGTTTCCTTCAATTGTATATCTGCTGGTAGAGAAAGTTTAATATCCTGATTTTTTAAGTTTAATCAAAGCGGTATATTACCATCGGTTTCACTAAGAGAAATAGCTGTTGATCAGACAAGATCTCCATCTTCTTGAGTATATCATTTGCCAGTAAACTCACTAATTACAATGCCCGTATCAGTGGAGTTTGGAAGTATAACACGCTCACCACTACCAATTCCATACAATGCTGTGAGATATCATACAGATACTCAATTGTACGTTGAAAAAGAGCCACCAACAAAAATTCTATCATCATTTTGCACTGCTAGAGTATTAACATTATTATTAAATCAATTTCAGATATCAAAATCAGTATCAATAGTCCCATCTGTATTGAGGCGGATAATTCTGTTTGATGTTACTCAATTGTATGTTGAAAAAGATCATCAGATTAAAATTTTGTCATCACTTTGTACTAATAGAGTCTGGACGGTACTATTAAATCAGGCTCAGATAGTGAAACCAGAATCAATAGTCCCATCGGTATTGAGACGAGCAATCATGGTTGCTGCTACTCAGTTATAGGTGTAAAAAGATCAACCGACCAAAATCTTCCCACCACTTTGTATTGCTAGAGTTCTGACAGTATTATCAAATCAATCTCAGATAATAAAAGAAGAATCAACGGTCCCATCAGTATTGAGACGGATAATTTTGCTTGATGTAGTTCAGTTATAGGTATAAAATTGTCAACCGACCAAGATTTTATCATCATCTTGTACGGCTAGTGTATTGACGGAATAATTAAATCAATTTCAAAAAGTGAAACTAGTATCCTTAGTTCCATCAGTATTAAGACGGATAATCTTGTTTGCCGTTACTCAACTGCATGATGAAAAATCTCCCCCGACTAGGATTTTACCATCGTTTTGGACTACTATAGTTTGGACAGCGCCATCCATTCAATTTCAGATACTAAAACTCGTATCCTTAGTCCCATTAGCATTGAGACGCATAATTTTACTTTCTGTGGTTCAATTATATGAAGTAAAAGATCAACCGACCAAGATTTTACCATCGCTTTGTACTGTTAGCGTCATAACACCATAATTAAATCAAGCTCAGATAGTAAAAGAAGAATCAATGGTTCCATCAGTATTGAGACGGATAATCCCATTTGCTGAGGTTCAACTGTATGATGAAAAATCTCCACCAATCAGGATTTTGCCATCGTTTTGCACTGCTAGCGTTCTGACAAAACCATTGAATCAATATCAGAGGATAAGAGAAGAATCTTTAGTCCCATCAGTATTGAGACGGGTAATTTTACTTGTTGCATTTCAATTATAGGTAATAAATTGTCCGCCAACTACGATTTTGCTATCACTTTGGACTGCTAAAGCATTGACAACATTATCAAATCAACTTCAGATAGTGAAAGAAGAATCAATAGTCCCATCAGCATTGAGACGGGCAATATACTTTGCCGAGGTTCAGCTATAGGCAGTAAAAGATCAACCGACCAGGATTTTACCATCGCTTTGCACTGCTAAAGCATTGACAACATCATTAAATCAATTTCAGATATCAAAATCAGTATCAATAGTCCCATCAGCATTGAGACGGATAATTTTGCTTATTGCATTTCAATTATATGATATAAAATATCCACCGACTAGGATTTTACCATCGCTTTGCACTGCTAAAGCATTGACAACATTATCAAATCAATTTCAGATAGTAAAAGAAGAATCGATAGTTCCATCAGCATTGAGACGGACAATATACTTTGCTGAGGTTCAGTTATAAGCAGTAAAAGATCAACCAACTAGGATTTTACCATCGCTTTGCACTGCTAGCGTAAGTACAGAAGAATTAAATCAATTTCAGATAGTAAAAGAAGAATCAATAGTCCCATCAGTATTGAGACGAATAATTTTGCTTACTGAAACTCATTTATATGATGAGAAAGATCAACCGACTAGGATTTTACCATCACTTTGAATTGCTAGAGTCTGGACAGTGCTATCAAATCAGTCTCAGATAATGAAAGAAGAATCTTTAGTCCCATCAGTATTGAGACGAACAATCCTATTCGCTGTAGTTCAGCTATAGGTATAAAATTGTCAACCGACTAGAATTTTACCATCGCTTTGCACTGCTAGAGTTTTAACATTATTATCAAATCAATTTCAGATAATGAAAGAAGAATCTTTAGTCCCATCAGTATTGAGACGGGTAATATAATTAGATGATATTCATTGATATGATGAAAAACTTCCACCGACCAAGATTTTACCATTGCTTTGTTTTGTTAGAGTATAGACAGTACCATCAAATCCTACAGGTATTTTTGTATCAAAACCAGGATCCACACTTGCTGGATTGGCAAAAACATGAGCGCATAATATAATGCTCAGTGTCACTATAATTATAGCGAAAGATTTGAATAAAATACTTTTCATTTTTGTATCGTAAAGAATAAAAAAATGTAAAATGTGCCTTTTTTTTATTTCATTTAATTATATCCCCTATTCTTTATATTTGTTAAATCTTTGAGATTCCGGCGTTACAGTAATGTTAAATTGTTAGTAGTACCCAAAAATAGAAATATCAGTAAAATTGGTAGAGATTGCCGACAAAGGGATGAAAAAAATTCGTATTACAAAGAAGTTCATAAATAGGACTACCACATAGAAGATGTTTGAGATACTGCTGATTACTCTAACTAGAACAATATGTAGGTGTCAAACAACGCTTGGAAGTGAGTGCCCTCCATAATTTTGATGATCTGCTATGCAAGGATCATTAATTGGACATTATATACTACCATTAAGATCAACCATGGGATCCAAACATGTGGCGGATTATTTAAAATAAGTTATATCATATGATGATGTATTCTCTATATATAATTATCTTCAAAAATCAATACATTTTAAAGCCTAATTCTCCTGCATTGGTCGAAGATTATTTTCTTTAAAGTCCTTTATAGCCTCTGATATATCTACGGATCTGACTTTCGCAACAGCCTCCATCTGCGTCAATGTTTTTTCCGCTCAGCATGTTTTCAAGCTGAGGATTATTTCCTGAGAGGTGAATCCCAAATCCTTCTGCATATTCTTTGCAAATTTCAGTTCTGAGTCAGAGATTTCTTTACTGAGCATGTGAGTATATGGTAATAATGTAAAAAGATATTTTGTATAAAAACATAAACTTTAGCAATCCTTGGCAACATATATAACACCCTCCGTCCTTGAACTTTTATATTTTTGAAACATTACATATTTTCCTCAGAAAAACACAAAGGTATGTCTGTCATTTTCATCTTTCTCCAGAGA
The DNA here is from genome assembly GCA_041679065.1 of Candidatus Absconditabacterales bacterium. Taxonomy (GTDB): domain Bacteria; phylum Patescibacteriota; class Gracilibacteria; order Absconditabacterales; family Absconditicoccaceae; genus CAJBLF01. Next base: position 17,241 of record JBBABI010000010.1, on the reverse strand, counting down.
TGCTATTGCTATATGAGAAAACTCAGTAAAATATCTGATGGTAAGTAATTTCTGTTCTTCAGTTCATTCCAAGGTATCTAAAATCACATCGAACGTGTTTTCTTTGGTAGCAACATATTTTCATTTTTCCTTCAGATGTTCTAATACTTCCTGTAAATAAGGATAGTGTTTACTCGTCTTACTGAACATATGTGGCATTATTGTATTATCCTTTCGCTCGAAATAATGATGACCAGGCATATTGTCAGGTAATTGCAATTCTTGCTTATATAATTCTTTTCACGCCTTTATAAATTGTACAGAATGAGGCGTTTCAATTATCTCCTTATTTTTTGTTTTAATGATAAACTGTCTGTATGATTTCTCAAAAGGATCTTTATCCTTTGTTTTTTGGCGATTTTCTATTATTCGTTCCCTTCTGGCAAAAGATAATTAATCCAATACTTCTTTTTCTATTTGAAGAAATTCATGATCTTTCTCAGTTTGATCTTCTATTTTTACCGTCTGTAATGTAGAAAATAATTCTTTTGCTGTTAGCCTGATTTGCTCCACACGCTGTTGTATTTCATTAAGAAAATCTTCCCTAGTTTCAGGATTCTTTAATTTAATTCTTGATTCTTGTATTGGTTCTTTGGTAAAATATTCCCAATCAAGAAGTAATCTTGTCTCTTCTGCGTTTAATGGTTTATATTGATATTCCTCCATGACGAAAAAATAATGTAAAACTGGACACATTCCTTATATGTATTTACTCCGTAAAGTCAATACATTTACCTTATAAAAAATAGTTTCAATATCCAAGGTGGCGCCTATTCTTTCCGTAATTTGCAAAAGAGCGAAAAAACGAGTACAATCAGACATAAGACTCAAAACATTCTGCATTCTGAATTTACCTGCCTTTGGCATGGTTTTACATTCTGCATTCACAAACATGAACGCTATCAATTCCAAAGACACCTTACCGTACAAAAAATTCTGATTTGACGGAGAAAAGTATCTGAGACTCCAAAAGGAGAAAATCCTAGATAGAATCAGTAATTTTTCTGGTGGAAGACTGTATCTGGAGATTGGTGGGAAATTTATGTCCGACACTCATGCAGCGAGAGTATTGCCTGGATTCAATTCCGAATCCAAGAAATTGATTTTTTCGTTACTCAAAGATCAAGCCGATATTTTGTTTTGTGTCAGCGCTAGAGATATCATTGATAACAGGCAACTGGGCAATCAGGGTATTGATTTCAAAACATCCGTTTGGAATATGCTTAGAAATATAGAACAGAATATCGGCATCAGACCTCATGTTGTGATCAACGCCATTGATGTGGAGAACATGTTTGATATCGTACTGGAGTTTGAAAAGGAATTCCAGAGAAAAAATTATAAAGTCCGGGAAAAATATAAAATCAATGGATATCCTAATAATGTAGAAAATATCCTGAGTGAAGATTGATTTGGGCATGATGATCATATCCCCCTGACCAAAAATCTGATTCTCGTCACGTGAGCGGCTTCCAGCAGTGGTAAAATGTCTACTTGTCTCGGACAAATTTATTTGGATCACGAAATAGATATCAAATCCGGCTATGCAAAATATGAAACGTTCCCTATCTGGAATCTCCCCTTACATCACCCTGTAAATCTAGCTTATGAAGCAGCTACTGCCGATATAGGCGATTTTAATGAAATGGATCTCTTGCATAAGAAAGCATATAAGATAGATGCTGTGAATTATAATAGAGATGTAGAAGCATTTCCTATCGTAATGAATATCGCGAAAAAAATCGTGACGCATAAAAATTATATGGTCAAATATCAATCCCCTACTGATATGGGCATCAATTGCGCTGGTATGGCTATCATTAATGATGAGATTATCAGCATTGCATCACTGCAGGAAATCAGAAGAAGGAAAGGACGATATCAAGAGATGCTCGATAGAGGAAATGGCGATCAGAAGCGAGTAATAAGGTGCGAGGAACTAGAAGCGAAATGTTTGGAATATTGCAAAGCGAAGAAATATGATGTCGGCTTAGTGCTTTACTAGGAGTTGAAAGTTGAGCCCGCCACGGCTGGAGTGGAGGCTTCGCAATTGAGAGTCACAATCAAAAACAAACAAGAGAAAATTCCCTTTACGGGATTTTTTTAATAAAAAATAACAAACCAATACGAAACATTGCCGGTAAGGCATGACTTTCTGCCACTGTGCGAATTTGGTTTTGATCTACAAAACCTTCACTTGACTTTATTTTACAAATAAGTATAGTATTTAATGAAAACAATAATAAAATTATTCATATGAAAACACAAATCTATTTTTTCCTTCTGATCTTCGTGATCGGGTGTGGTCCTGCTCATGAGACAAAAGTAAATCAGCCTTCTCATGGCATTGGTCTTTTCCAACTCAATGCCAAGAAACAGGATGCACAGCATCTGGAAATCAGCGTCATCAATATAAATCCCAATGCTAAGGGGTTTGCATACGCTGATTGTCCATCAACATTTTTTCAAGAAAGTAGTGTGCCAGCTAATCTGAGAATGAATTTCTCAGACACATTGATAGTTATCATCCAGGTAGAGCACAAATTAGTACTTTACCAATTAAATGATATGGGGACAGGAATTGATAAACAGAGTCAATTAACAATATACTTAGAAAATTTTTTTAAAGTATATTGATTTGGACCCCTATCGATCTTATTCAGCGGGCATACGCCCGCTTTTTTTAAAAGTAATTTTTCCGCTCTGCGATTTTCTCCTTCGGTGGACAGGCCTGTCTGAGCAAACAAATTCCTTTCAAAGAGCTGTCGCCATTACGAAACCAACGCAAAAAGCATTCAAAGCAGGCAATGAAAAGAACATGTGATACAAAAAAATCCTCTTGGACTGCCCTAATGGCGACTTGATTTTTTTGTTACTTTTGCATCAAGGCAAAAAGTAAAAACCGCCGGAGGCAAGGCATTCAGCCAGTCCTGAGGAACGAAGGGCAAAAAACCATACAAACAAAAACAATCCTATGGGCGAATGAGCTTACCTGTCCGACTACGCCCCGGAACTGTGAGGTATGCAGGCAAAGCGAAAGACAAACGTAAAAAAAACGTGAAAGCTTCGGAGCAATATAATTCCAAATTAATTTCTAATTATTTTAATTACTGGATTGCTTCGTCGTCATTGCATTCCTTCTCGCAAAGACAATTATATATTCATTTTTGATTCTGATGCGTGGATGAGCGGATTATAACAGCGGAAAAGAAGTCAGATGATATCAGCTGTTCCTATCTTCTCTGCATTGATATTCATAGATCCTAAACCATCAGTGATAAGATTGCATCTGGTTTCTAATCATCTTTTGCCTTTGACGAAAAATCTATATCTTGCGACGATCTTTTCTACGGTATCCTTGGCGCTGAGGACATTGAGTAGTTTTTCTCGCCAAGATTTCTTGACTTGTTTATTGTCGTTTTCTGATTCGTAGAAAGGGACTACAATATAAAATTCTTTGGTGAAGATCAGTCCTTGCTGCAGATCGATATCCTGCAGAAATTTGAAATATGCTTCTCCCTGTCTCTGTAGGGTGATATTTTCTATCTTGGAGACATTATTTTTGATATATTCCAGATATTCAGACAAATCCAGATATGTATTGCGAACTATGATCTGGAGCGGAAACTCCAATCCATTCAGAAATTTTTTGTACTGTTCCAAAATAATATTCTGTTCATCAAAATTTTTGAGATCCATATTGAGGCCGCTAACTTTGAGAATTGCTCTCAGGCCGCCGTCTTTGAGGATGATGGTATCGTTTTTGATTTCAGAAATTGCTAGCATGGTCTCGGTATTGAACATGTTTGCCTGTCTGGATTTCTGGATCTTTGTCTTGGAAGTGAAATCAAATGCCATAGAACGATGATATGAGAGATAAAACTCTTAGGTTGTTGTGATAAAGATATTGAAGAAAAAGCTGACGATCAACCATGATAATCCCAAAAGCCCGAGAGCGATCGCGACTCCGGTCAGGATTTTTTTCGCTTTCTTGACTGCATCCTCTCCCTTCGAGAAAAAGATTAGATAAAATGCAAAGATAATCAATATCAATGATATGAAGCTTACGAATCCAAGCACAAGATTGATGATCCATTTCACATAATCAAGTGCAGGCGTGTCTGTATCATATGCTGTACCGGTCAGTCTGAAAAAATTACGCAATTGGGTAAGTATGCTTGTATTTGACGTCACCACATCAGATCTGATTTCATGAGCAATATCAGTAGGTACATTGCCTAAGGGATCAAGCTGTGTTTGAGAAGGCATATCATAAGGAAAATCTTGCGCTAACGTCATAGAAGAAAAAGTTATTGCAACTGATCATATGCAGAGCAAGCCTAAGAGAGATGCTAGAATACTGAAAGAACGTTTGGACATGGTGATAGAGAATGATTAAATATCTAGAATAGATTCTGGATAATTCGGAAGATCAGTGAAATGATCAACCAGCTAGCTCCGATACCGCCAAGCGCAATAGCTGCATATTTGATAGATTGGAGACCTTTTTTGTATTGTGTATCATCACCTGCAGCGGTCAGGATCAGAAATCCATTGTAAATCAAATATATGAGAGCAATCAATCCAAGAAACCCCAAAACATAATTGAGGATGTTTTTGATGATCTGGAGTGTTTGATTTTGAGCCGCAACATGACTAATTATCGGTGCATCGACGCCTATGATACCGCCAAGTTCTCCTGTTCATGAAGTACTAGCATCGGTATCTATGATACCAAAAGCCCCGTCCCTGATAGGATCATGGATTCATTGCGTATCTAGAACTTGCTGAGGATCTTCGTTTAGGATATAATTCTCCGTTCACGGTATTTCTAATTGTGCCGTACAGAGTCCACATCCTAAGAATACCATACTGAGGATCAAAAGTTTTTTCATATCGGTTTCATAGCTAAAAATCTTTGCTCTTTGCCTGAGACGCCATGACTAGGTCAAACGCCGAAGGGATAGTTGTTACCCAAGCAATTACGAAATGTAATTAGGAATTATTGTGGTAACACCTATAATTGTATTGTTTTCTTCTATTTTTGCAAATTTTAGACTTGAAAATCAATTGCTCTTTCCTATAAGTTTTTTACTAATATACAAAAACAGTTGACATTTTTATTTTCTTTTATAATAAAAATGAAGAAAAATCTCTTTTTGCTTTTCTCATTGTACTTCTTTGTCGGACAACCTATCATCATCTGATTTTTGCGACAAGAATCGCTGATGTTTATCCTGGCATTGATCAATCTTGTAGCTATCTTACTCATCACACTCTTGTATGGAGTCCGATGAAATAATGAAGAAGCGCAAGAACTTCCACATAAAGAACATGAGAAGAAAGTGGTTCAAGAAGCTAGGAAAGAACATGGAGAAACCCATCATTATGAGGCACCTCATACCAAAAAGAAAAGGACAAGCGCTGGACCATTTTTGATCAGCCTTTTGGCAGCTGTTCTTCTATTCGTCTTTACGAGCGGAGCGAGTCTGGGAGTTAGGTTTTTGATAATGTTCTTAGGCGGAATCATCATATTCATCATTTTTGCAATGATTCGGGGTATAGTTTATCGTTTCTGGGGATTGTTCGGTACAAGGTTCTACATATTTTTTCTCATCCTTGGACTGCTTATCACTGCATATCAGTTTATCTTCCAGTGAGGAGAAACAACGCTCTGACTTAGTCAGTATTTGGTCAGCAATATCACGTCTACTACACTTTTTGGCGGACAAAGCTCGCTTTCATGAACCAATAATATATATCTTCTTACTGGCGAAGGAACAGTACTCGGAACTGGATTAGAATCAGGTCAGGAATTGACTGGTGATCTAGCAATGATTTTTTCAGGCATGGGGAATAGTGATGCTGTTTCAGGGAATACTGATGTGGTAATTCCTACATGAACAGCCGAGCCAACAATAGTCATAACACCCACGGGAAAATCTTTGACCATGATTGATATGATCAAATATCTTTTGGAGAAATACAATATTCCATTAGTGACAACACAAAATATCAGCTTTACCTCTATGAGCAAAACCAGTACTGATTATCCCTATTTTAGGACAGCATATGCTCAGCATTTGATTTGAACAACAACAAGTCCAAGTAAATTGGCACTCTGCGATACGTATATTGTCATGAAATGATTATTGGAAAAATGGAATATATCATATACTTCAGCAACCGTCATGCAGAGATTCCGAAGCTATGCAGAAGCGCAAGGTGTTTTGAATGGCTGTGAAAAAGGCAAAGTAGTGAAGGATAGTAATTTATAAAAAACATTTATAGCTATAAAAAAATCCGGAACGTTCTATTAATTCCGGATTTTTTATATAATTAACTATCTTCATCAGAATTTTAGATTACTTATTTCATCACTTGTCGTAGATTTTCTCTGTTCTATAAAGCTCTTTAGTTTTTCTACTCATTGATCATAGCTAAGAGCATCTATGAAATTATGCTCTTTATTCCGTTTAAGACAGACTGAAGTTCGTTGATCAAAGAACGAATCCAAAATTCATTCAGTATATATTTTTTCTTTGATCTGTTCATAAATATCGTCATATCTTTGTTTGAAAGTTTCGTTGGCTAGCAAACGGGCCTTCAAATCATTGTTTTTGTCTCCTCACATCCCTCCTCACATATTGCCCATTCATTCTGGTCTTGCCCCATTTCCATTCATTCCTGGAGGCATTTGCCTATCGCCCGTTTCTCATCACATTCTTGCCATGAAATTTTTCATATCACCTGTCGTTACTCCTGGTGGTAATCGACCTCAACCAGGCATTTGCATACCGCTTCACATAGTCATTCCTCATCATCACATTCATCAAAACGCAAGATTTTGGTCTCGGGTCAGCATATAAAATTTATTTTCTGTTTTACAATAATACAAATAATAATTATTTCCTGCACCACCAAAAGAATCACTATTTGACATAAAGGTATCGATAGCCAAGATATGAAGTACAGAATCTACATCGATATATTCGTCGATATGTTCAGCAAAATCTCAGGTAGTGGATTGCGAAACGAACTTAAGCATTTCAATAAGTTGCACAGAATCATCATCGTTTTCATTTGTTGCTTGTTCAAATATCTCTGTGTACAAGGTCGGATCATCGCCCAGATAGCTGAAGCTAGAAAAGCTATCTACCTTAAATAAGATCCCGTCATCTCCGCTAAAATATCTATTCAGATAGAGTTCATCATCCACGACTTCACTCACGATATAGAGGTGTGGATCCTTTCCATCGATCTGGATCTGTCCATACGAGGTTTCTGGAGTAGGTTGTCCCATTTTTTGATATACGGTATATGCCGCAGGTTCAGCAAGCAATGTTGTGTCACTAAATCCCGCTTTGCGAAGAGCTATCTGACTACGTCCTTCGTACGTTTGTCCATCTACATATTTATCGAATTTTATAAGTAGTGGCAGATAATCAGTATTATTATCTCCTGATGCTCACCCATATCATCATATCATCTGTCTGATGTCTTCATTCATTCAACTCGTTGTTCAAGAATTCGCAATCGCTCACGAAAATCATTCTACCACCCCCCCACGCATCATCTCTTGTCATGGATTCCTTCCTGCTGCTTGCATCAGAGAAGAATTTCATTTTAATCTGACACCTACATTTTCTATCGTAACACCGTCAATCATGATATCTACCTTATAATAATCTTTCTCTTTTGTCTCTGTATAGGTAGTAATCATATTCTGATACTCACCGGAGGTCATCATCAAAGCAATAGAATGCATTTGATCAGTAGCAAAGAGATCAATAGTATTCTTTATATCATTTGTCGTTGCGGTGATTTTTCATTTATTCCCTATATTGTACGAAATGATTCTTGTTGTACCAAAGGAGATGAGTACGAGGAGAAATATCCCGATAATCAAAATATATGGTCGATTTCTTTTGAATGTAATGGACATAGAGCAAAAAGATAAAATAAAGATTATAAGTCCGTGGTATTGTATCATGTAATCAAAGTAACATTTAGATTGCCATTCATTTGTTTTATCTCCGTCAGAAATTCCTGCTTTTTTTTCTCGTCTTTGAGATTGACATTATATACCAATTCAGTGAGTGCTCCTCCGCGGATAGAATCAATACTTATAAGATCAGACAGTGAAGTATATTTAACGAAAATATCATCAAAGAGATGGTCAAATTCTGCATTATTTTGCACCTGTATTTTAAGAATCTTGCTTGTCGCTTTACGTCAGTACCGATCAAAACGGTTCATGATTACGATAACAAGACAGATAGCTACAGTTGCGACTATAGCTAAGAGATAAAATTTAGTTCCTGTAGCCATACCTATAGCCATAGCTAGAAACATAAATCCTATATCACGCGTCTCTTTCATTGCATTACGGAAACGGATGATAGATAAAGCACCTACTAAAGAGAAGGCGCGAGCTATATTTGATCACACGATGAGCATAATCACTGAAACTATCATGGCCATGATTACCAATGTCTGGACATAACTCTGAGTATAGGATGTGCCACGATGAGTTTTTTTGTATACCCATCATATACAGGCAGTTAAGATAAAACTCAGCAAAATTCATACCATGATATCCATTACCGAAAATGTTCATGTAAGATCTTGAATTGAGGTAATTGATTGAATAAAATTTTCCATTAAAAAAAAGATAAAAAAGATAAAAAATATTATATGATAGTATATACTGGAGTAGGAACCAACACGCCAACTTCTAGTCACTGACAATATTTACTCACACGAATAAGACGAAAATTGTAATGAGCGATTAATTCTGTCACTCGATATGGCACACGTTCGTTGACTTTTACTTCCATAATAACCTTATCCGGAGAAATCATATATGATCAGATCTCCTTATCTGCTAAATCGAGATTTTGTGTCCTATAACGAATATTGCTGTCAAATGTGATACGCAATCCTGCATCATAATCTGTTCCGAAAAAAGCATGACGAAAATAGCTAGTAATACATGTAGGTTTAAGATCATATTGCTTGACCATCTCATAAATTTCATAGACAACAAGTGAATCTTTGGCTTCATGTTTAGGCACAATTCCCTCGTTACATAAATCTAATGCTTCCTTGTACGTCATAGGTGCTCTTCTTTTTTGTGTTACACGGTTGACCCTCTGTTTGATTTCTACGAAAACAACACTATCGTCTAAGAGTGGTTGTTGCTTCTCATAACATCTTATCCTGAGTTTGCGACGATATCTTATGCCATCCAATTTTTCTCGATAAAAACGATAATCGTGAGTATCATAATATAGACTAGATAAAACATACATTCATTTCCCGTTTCCATACTCATCAGGCTTCACATATTTTTTGAGGTCTTCCTGGAATCTCAGCGCTTCTTCGTGTGACAGCAGATATTTGAGCTCGAAACGATTGAACTTTCTAATAGCACTCACTCCTCACGTTTTGGACATCAATATAACAAAAGAATAAATACAGGGACGTATATATATATTCACCTTAAATTAATCTTAAAACATTATTTCTAGCGATATCTCTCTATATATTTCATTTTCTGGGGATAAACATCACAACACTGAACAACGATATAAAGCATCACAAGCCCCTTTTACATATTTAAGATTCTCTTAAGGTACATATGTATACTGTCCGACGTTCACGCGAAATTTTTATTCTTTACTATGTATGAAGATGAAAAAAAATGTAATTATTATCGCAAGTATTGCATGACTGTGATTGACTATCTTGACTACTGCAGCTACGTTTGCTGCCACTTCAAACACTGGAGATGTTCTGAAATGAACTGGACACAAGATCGGTAACTTTATGCAAGGGAAATGATGCCGCTGAGGCGAAGGAATGATGTTTTGACCAGAGATGGAAGACTTCTGATCAGGAGAAAGAATGTGATTGGGTTCAGGAATGGGCATGATCTTAAATCAGGAAAAACAAGGTATCCAGAATGCTATCGAAAAAAATGATTATGCTGCTTATCTGACCGCATATGAGAAAGCTAAACTTACGAAAGACCAATTTGCTCAGATGGTAAAAATGAATCAAAGCAAAGGTGCTATCGAAACTGCTATTACGAATAATGATTATCCTGCCTATGTAGTAGCCCTGCAAGGCACACCGATGGAAGGCAAAGTAACGCAAGATCAATTCAAGGACATGGTAGCCAAACATACTCAGAGAACAGCAGAGCGTGATGCTATTCTCAACAATAATTACTCTGCTTATGTAGCTGCCGTCAAAGGCACGCCTATGGAAGGCAAAGTAACTCAGGAACAATTCGCTACCATGGCACAACACAGACAACGATGAAAAAAATAATAAAGGGGGATGAAAACTTATTATTGATAGTACGTTTGTGTTGTGTATACTTGCTCGACCACTGAAGATGCGAGAGCAATACCGACGACTTTAGACACTTCAGTTTTGAGCAAAGCGAAAAAATGAAGATTTCTAAAGCAACCGGTATAAGCCCCGTAAGGGGCTTTTTATACATTTTTTTACTAGTATGCTACAACTCACTACATCCAGACGCATTAGCCTAAAATTTACGCTCTATACTATAGGGATTGTGTTTTTTTTCTGATTCCTGGTAAATATCCTATTTTTCCAACAACGATATGGAGCGGAAAACTGAAGATTGAGAAATGAAAGAATGATGCAAAACCCTTCTGCTCCTCAACCTCGTTTCCAAATGCCTGGCATAGAGGAGCTCCCCTATCAAGAAGCTGCATTTACTGAACTTAGGAAAAACCGCATAATTTCCAATATGGCCATTATAGATGATCAGTATATTATTTTCTCTCATACGAATGATACTATCAGAGTATCCAATGTCACGCGTATGGTGGAAGCACAAAAAAAGATGGCATTAATTTTTCTGATTCTTTTGATTGTTTTCTCTCTCTGAACATATGGAGTTTCTTTGTTATTTGTCAGATCATCACTCAAAAATATCAAACAGCTCGTAGAATATGTAAAAAAATTAAATATCCATACCCTTCATGAACCCGTTCCTTTGTCCGGTCCCGCAGATGACGAGATCCGCATTATTGGCGAGACGTTACAACAAACATTGATGACGATCAAAGAACAGACAGACAGTCTTAAAGATTTCGTCACCCATGCTTCTCACGAGCTTAAAACACCCTTAATGTCACTTAGTGCTGTCATGGATGCCGGCCAGAAAACAGGAAATTACGAGAAATCATTTATCTCTGCAAAACAGATTCTCCATACGATAAACAATCTTTTTGAAACATTGCTTTCTATTACGAAACGAGAATATCATAACATCCAGAAAACGAGTATTGATATCATCCCGATCATACAGACACTCAAAGAAGAATTGGCCGAGACGTATAAAGAGAAAAGCATTATCTGTTCGATCGACCTCCCTAAGACATATAAAGTCAGTTCAAACGCAGATATTCTTCGCATCATTTTCTTCAATCTTCTGCAGAATGCGTATAAATATACACCGGAAAAATGATTAATCAATATTCAACTCAAAAAGGATGTTTTTTCTGTCATCAATTCCTGACCTGGTATTGATGCTAAGCATAGCAAATCCATCTGGGAAAAATTTTGGAAAAATCATGTACAAGAACAGAGTAAAGACTGATTTGGACTTGGGTTATATCTTGTCAAACTCCTTACCACCAAACATCAATGGGATGTTTCCATGGCAAGCATTCCCGGGAAAAAAACCACTTTTAGCATTTCATTCAGACAATAATGCATATGCTCATCGTAGAAGATACTCATGATATCGGCAATGCCATGAAGGAATATCTTGTAGCAAGCGGCTACACGGTCACCCGAGTGACTACGCTGGAAGAGTGTTATAAGGTGATAAAGAAAGAGCATTTTGATTGTGTCATCATGGATCGAATGCTTCCTGATGGCGAAGGCATCCAGGCTTGTCATGAAATCAAATCCTATAAAAATATCCCTGTCATCATGGAGACAGCTAAAGGCCAATTGGAAGATAAAGTACAATGATTCGAATATGGCGCTGATGATTACCTTACCAAACCATTTGATCTCAAAGAATTGGATCTTCGCATCAAAGCCGTAACCAAGAGAAATTCTCCTTGAGAAATCATGTATCGGAAAGATATCATGATCGATTTGGAAAATAAACAAATTTTCAGAAAAGATAAGCTCATCAAATTAACGAGCAAAGAATTTCTCATCATTGCGCTTTTATTGACTAATCATGGTACCATCACTTCCAGAACGACATTATTGGAAGAAGTGCGGTGAGATGAAGGGATGCGGGGAAATGATAATAAGCTTGATGTCTATATTTCTACGATCAGAAAAAAATTAGGAAAAGATTTCATCCAAACAGAAAAATGATTTGGATATAAGATTAGCATATAAAATTTTCAATGGTCATTGCGAGGCGAGTAGAACGAGACGTGGCAATCCAAATAATAAGACAATTAGATTGCCACGTCTGCCTAGGCAGACTCGCAATGACAATGTTATAAATTTTTTTAAGTAAAAAATTATTTCGTTAATGAAGTAATCATAGTAGGAAGATCTGTTTTCAATTGGGTAAGCTCAGTCATTACTAAATCAATCCTTGCAGTCGCGCTAGCAGTGTCTCCTCTCTGAATGAATTTCATCATACTAGAATAATTATCCTGCAAAGCAGTAATTTTGTTCATCTGCTCTTTGAGCATTGCTTGTTGTTGAACTAATGCTTGCTGATCTCCTGTAGAAAGTTTCTTGAGATCTTTTTTATCGAAATCTCATTTCATCATTCCTCTTCCTTCCATCATCATATTCCCACCCATACCAAATCCAGCCTTTTCAAATCCTCTGCCTTCTCTACAATGACCTCCTATAGCCACTCCTATAACGATACCGACAAGTAAAATAATCACCTTTACAATGATCCATTTCCGATGTTTCTTCATGCCCATACAGCACGTCGTTTCTTGGTTTTCCATTATTGAAAATTAAAGAATAAAATCGCGTGACGAAAATAGTGTATTCTCTTGGAAGTTGTTTTCAAGGAAGAGTTTTGAAGGGAAAAATTACTTGGACATGAGATAGTACTTCAAATGGAAGTTTTTTGTAAGTTCTTTAAGCTTTCTGCTCTTACGCTATTCAAACATTCTCTTCAGATCCTCATCCTTGATCATAGTATATGTCCGCATTGGCTCAAAGGTAACTGTGATTTCCACGATATATTCAGGTAAAATATCATCGATAGCATTTCTTACCAATTCCTGGATCAATTCCGCCATCGGACAAGCCGGAGTCGTGAAGGTCATCAGGATATGTATTTTTTTCTTTTTTTCATCAACAGAAATATCATAAATCAATCCCAAGGTATAGAGGTCTATCATAGGGAATTCAGGATCATAGACGGTCTTAAGTTTCTCCTGTATCTGAGGAAGCAATGCATGTTGTTTAGAAATTTTCTTTGAAGCCATGCTGATCTTTCTTATCTGAAAATAAAGTAATCTGGAGCATAACAAATCAGATCAAGAGTAGGATTCATAGAATCTTGCTTCGCCGTCCCAAGAGGAGGAACAAGACATTGATGATGACAAAGATACCGAAGAGCAATGATAATTTGTAACTATCCTTGGCTAAACGTATCTTATCTGTATGACGATACATTTTCTGGATTCGGAGAAAAAGGTAGAAACTTGCCCCCCAGCATATAATGAATAATCATAGAAATCCAAGTCCTATCCCGATAGCAGGATCTTCGTATACATTGATCGAAGTGTAGTCGATGATCAAAATGAGCGCACCCAGGACAAATTTGGTCAATGAAGCGATATGATATAATTGCATCTTGCATCAGACAATTAGGTAAAATTATTCTATTGTGATAATGGCCGCAGATTGTCGCACGGGTCGCCTAGGCGACCGCCACAGGTTGTCACAGACCCGCCTGCGGCTGGCAGGTTGTTTTTTTATCTTTTTTCAAAAAAAATAAATTAACGACCTGAAGCCATCTGAAGCCATCTGAGGCTATCTGTGGCTATCTGAGGCTATTTGTTTTCCACATTGATTTCCTCTGGCGCAGATGGTCCTCCCGCCACTTCTTCCTCTTCTCCAGGTGATGGAATATAGAATCCGTTATTTCCCATTTCGTAAAATTTATAATAGATTTTTTCTCGGATACCTGAACCGAAAGGCAGAAGCGTATAGCCCAACAGTGCTGGGAGGATCATAAACAGATATATCCTTTGCTCAGGAGCTGATGATGCAGATATTTTGTAAATCACTCCATACAAGAGCAATGCAAAAGCGAACCCAAGGATATTTCCCATGAGGGCAGATGCGCTGTAATTGGGATTGGATGTGAATTCAATCTGGCTCGCAGAAGCGAAAATAGAAAACAATACATGGAATCATAATATCACGAAGAGTGTCTCTATCTGAGAACCGAATACTATGTATACAGGCGCTAAAATGAAGAACAAGATGCCATTTGTCAAAAAGAGGATGCCAAACATCTTGGTGGCATTATAATATTTTTTGCTGTAAAACAAACTGTAGATACCAGCAACCGCAATATTTCCGATAAAAGTGCTGATAAATCATATAAAGAGCAAGATCAATGGCAAGAGCGGATTAGAACTTGTAAAATCAGCTCATTGCTGTCCGAGCGCTGAAGTAAACATGCTACCCGTAAAGGAAACTACGATAAATAATAACGCAGATATGATACCTCCTATAGCGAGTCCCATCAATACTTTCGCTACAATTTGCCGTCAGGTCAGATTACTCGGCTGATTAAAATCATTGCTTTCTGGAGTGATAGTGAAATTTGCCATAACGAATGATAAAATGATAAAAATATAATTCCTAAACATTGTGTCTTTGCGAGCTATAGTCATTCCGGCGCATCAGTCCAGCACAGCTGGGTTACGGTTTGCAGCTTGCCTACCGGCAGGCAGGCCGGAATCTATATTGTGGTGTGGATTCCCGTTTTCACGGGAATGACGATTCGATCTATTTACAGTCTATTGTCCTAATGCTCTTAGGCATAACTGATATATCTTTGGAATCTTTGCTTTGCAATGAGATCATATAGAGCATATTATTTTTTGAGAAGAAGTATTGGAAGGCCGAGAACTGTTGGTCTTCGCTGAGATCGTAGGAAAAGCTGAAGTAATATCATGTAAGACGGATATCATTACACGTCGTTTTTGCTGGTTTTGGATCCGTCCCTTGGTAATTCGAAAGTTTTTGTTGGAGTTGTTGGATATTAAGCTCTACGATTTCTTCTATGGAAGCTCCACTGGAAATACTGATCTTAGCTACTATCAATGAATTTGCTGTGCCAGTACCTTGTTGTGTCGCCTGATAGATAACATGCATATCGGTAGATATTGGCGTATGGGATTGGAGATAGATTTTATTATTGGTATACCGCTGCATCGCATAGCCATCAAATTGGAGAGGCATGGATGTTGTTTTCCCACCACAACCGGTAAGCAAAAAAATGCTCAGTAACCCACCGACAAATAACAGTCTTTTGTGCATATGCTCTGCCGTGGTGATTAGATAAAAATGTAGATGACTGCCAAGACGATACCTATAATGACTCACGTGATAAAAGATCTGACATATATTTTCATCTTCTGAGGATGATCTTCATCATAGCCTAACCGCAAACGCGACATAATATATCCAAACATCATTCCGCAAAAAACTAGATATCAAGGTATCAATAATTGTTTGACGATAGTGTAATACTCCGGTGAAATAAGGATGCTTCCTCTAAGGAAGAATAGTCACACCATGATGGTCAAAAAGAAGAATATCCCCTTAATGACTTCAAAAAATATTGCCATAGTAGTGTCTGTTATTTATATGATAAAATATTATTTACTGCCAGAAGTGATACTTTCAACCTTCTGGATTACCTTTTCCAAGAGAGTGATATCATCTTCCGTAAGCTTACCCGTAGCTACTGGCTGTGTCGCTCTTTCATCAAGCAATCCTGAAATTTCTGAATTAGTGACTTCTTGGAATGCGGGATTCTGTTCTCCAGTCAACAACATACCCGATTGAAGTATCTCTCAGCTCACAATTACTTCTCAACTCACAACCGTTCATGTTGTGGTCATAGGTATTGTTTTTTTTGATGACCAAGAACATCCTGCCATCAACAGAAGCAAACATCCTCCTGCAACGATTAGTATATTTTTTTTCATGCTTTTTGTTTATAGAAAAATAAAAGGATACATCGAATGTATTGTTTTTATGTACGAAATCAAATAAATCTACACTTAGCTTAAAGCGTAAAGCATAAAGCTTAAAGCCGTGTCAATTGAAATCCCCACTAGACGATATTTCATTGAAAGTAACCGATATTTCACTATCGTCTGATGCAACGATGAATCAATGAGCTAACTCTGAACTCTGCACTTTACACTCTACACTCAAGAAAATGTTCTTAGCAGTCGATAAACCAGCACGGATAACGAGCTTTGATGTGATCCGCATCTTCAAGCGTCATTTCCCATGACAAAAAATAGGACACAGTTGAACCCTTGATCCGATGGCTACCGGACTGATGATTCTTGCGTTGGATAAGGATACGAAGAATCTGACAACTATAATCTGACAGGACAAATCGTACGTGGCTACGATTGATTTTTCGAAGACTACGGATACGCGGGATATGGAAGTCTGGAAGGAAATTACCAGTTACGAATTACGGATTACGAATTGAAAAATTAAAGGCATAGAGATGGAAAACGGGACCGTGGAAGCGCCAACCTTACCAGAGATAACAAGAAAACTCGATAAGCTCATTCCGGAATATCTGCTTCCCTTACCTGCCTTCAGTGCAAAAAAAAGAGAGGGAAAAAGATCGTATGAGTCAGCGAGAAAAGGAAACATCATTGAAGAAAATAAGCTCATGAAAACCCATAACTACGAAATATTGAGGTATGAATTTCCTCTGCTGCAAATAAAAGTAACGGTAGGAAAATGAACCTATATCAGATCCATCGCCTATCGGCTTGGCCAGCAATTGGGGATTGGTGGAACGTTGATTCAACTCAGAAGAATGAGCATCGGCGATTGGGATATAGAGAAGATTCCTGACTGGGAAGAATTGCATAATACCTATAAGGAGAAGGAGGAAATCATCAGATTTGCTAAGTTATAATGTAATTCTATTTCTAGTTGACTTAT
>JBBABI010000009.1:23911-24305 GCA_041679065.1 Candidatus Absconditabacterales bacterium | reverse complement strand
ATTTGGGGATTAATGAGCTAACTAACCCGTTAACTTTTTAACCCGTCAACTCACCAACCATACCCTTACACATTCCCTTCAAAAATTCAATCCAAAGGTTGAAAAGTAATCTGCAATCAGTAACCTTTCGGCGAAGATTGTGTCCTTGCGAGTCCGCCTCAGCGGATGTAATGACAATGCTTCCATATTTCAACCTTTCCACATTTCAACTTTTCAACCTTTTAAAACGATGATCCACAAGATAAATAAACTTCTAGCATGGCCAACTATTCGAGCAATCAAAGCGTATCAGTACACTCTTTCTCCAGACAAATGATTCCCTTCTTTTCGGCTCAAGGGAAGGATCTGCAGACACTCTCCTCACTGCAGTGAATATTCCATCAAAGTCCTCAAA
>JBBABI010000009.1:15772-23901 GCA_041679065.1 Candidatus Absconditabacterales bacterium | reverse complement strand
CCTCAAAAGATATGGATTTCGGCCAGGAATTTTCTATGCTTTTGATAGAGTTTTACATTGCACCGGATGAATGGGCAAAATCTATGATCCTGACCATTATAAGGTAGTTTTTTTCTCCTCAGCTCCGATAGGAGTCCCTTTTCTACAATCATTGTCCGAAGATAAAAGATTTGAAGTCATCGGCGTCGTAACTCAACCAGATAAGCCTTCAGGAAGATGAATGGAGATGAATGAATGTATTATTAAAAAAGAAACCAAGAGGCTATTTTCCTCATCCTCCAACATATCAAAAATAATTCTCATTCATGGTAAAGATGCAACCCCACAAGACAAACGATATCCACGATTCGCACAACAAATGAAAGATATGGGAATACCAACATTTATACCGACTCTCCCAGATACTAATGAGCCAAAATTAACAGAACGATTAAAAGAAATAGATAAACTTAAACCAGATGAAAACACAATTTTGATTGGACATTCACGTGGTGGTGTTGCTATCATGCGTCGATTGGAGAATAATGCAAAAAAGAAAAAAGTGAAAAAAGTTATTCTTATTGCAACCAATGATGGACATTCTAAATACATGCCGAATACCGAAAAAAATCAATGATTTTACAATACTCATGGATATGATTTCACAAAAATAAAGTCTACATGTGATGATTTTGTTGTCTTCCATTCCAAAGATGATGAACGAGTAGATTATAGAGCAGGCGAAGAGAATGCTAAATGATTACATGCTCATTTTCGCAGTTTTACTGACAAAAAACACTTTGGAAAAAATCTTACAGAAACGTGATTTCCTGAACTCATGGACGAAATCAAAAACGTTTCCACCCTTCCACCCTTCCACCTTTCAACTTTTATTCAAACTCCTTCCAAACTCAATCCCTCAAAGTCCACAGAAGGACGCCAATTCTCCGAGCGACTCACAAAAAAAAATCCAGATTTTTTAGTGGTGATTGCATACGGTAAAATCATTCCTCAAGCCATTTTAGACATTCCGCAAATTGCACCGATCAATATTCACGGTTCCCTCCTTCCCAAATACCGCGGTGCATCTCCTATTCAAACCTGTCTTTTGAATGATGATAAAGAAACCTGAATCACCATAATGAAAATGGATGCAGGACTGGACACCTGAGCTATGATCGATAAACGCTGATTTCATATCGCTTTGGATCGGACAGCAAAGGATATTATAGCCAAGATGCAGGATTTCTGACCCGCATTTCTCAACGACACACTCCGAAAATACGGCAAAAAGATGCTCGGAGAAGTGAAACAGAATGAATCGCTGGCTACTTTCTGCTCCAAAATAGAGAAAGAATCCTGACTGATCGACCCACGAAAAGATTCTCTTCACGATGTGTATCGCAAATACCGCGCATTTTATCAGCGACCAAAAATCTATTTTATATTGAAAGAGAAAAGAATCATAATAGAAGAATTGAAAATCAAAAAAGAACTCCACAACATTTCAACATTTCAATATTTCAACATTTCAACTGAGCGAAAGACTCCATTAATTAATGACTGAAATAATCTCAATCAAATCATTGAGAGTCTTTCGCTCAAGCCAGAAGGCAAGAAGCCGATGAGCTGGAAAGAATTTGCGAATGGCTATTTGAAATAATTTCTTTATTTTTTAGCTAAAAAAAATGTGCAGAGCCTATGAGATGAACAAGCGCACCACAGAAGAATACCTCTGCCCAGGAAAACTCCAAAGAGGAGATTCTGATTTACACACAGTCATTTTCAAATGAGATCCCGAGAATAATCGCCCAGCCAAGATATTATTCACCAAGGAAGAACTCTTGAAGTATTGTGCGATCAATTGCAAGGAAGCCAAGAGCTGTAAGAAGAAAACAGGGGAAAAAATACTTGAAAATTTCGAAGAAAATCCAGAATAAATTTCGTATTGAATTATCGCAAATTATTCCTATAAACAGTTCGTCATCCGTCCACCGACAGGTGGGTAAAGACACTTTATTTTTTATCACACCACAATGCTGTTTGATTTTCAAGCATTTATTGAAGAACTTAGAGAGAAAGCAGAAAAGAAGCAGATTGTAGAAAAATACGAATCACTCTTTGGACCTATCCAATGAGATATCAAGGATCAGATCCGATACACGGAATATCTGACTAAATTCCAGTCGCTTCCTTATGCTGTCCCTGAAGAGCTCAAAAATGATTTTGATCGGGATCTACTCGAACAATTGGTAATCGGTTCATTTAGCAGCGATTACGAACTCAAGAAAGAAGAAGGGAAAAAAGGCAAAGAATTGTATATCGCTGTCAAAAGCTGAGATCAAAGCGTAGTCAAGACCGTTTCAGAATTGCGATCATTCCAGATCCTCAGATTATATGAAATTTACATCGAAGAACAGATGAATCTCCATGCTCTCAAAGCTGAAGATGAAAATGAGAAGAATGCTATCGAACAAGAAAGAGAAATGAGAATCAAAAGATGGAAAGCAGTACAGGAAACCATCGATAGAGAAGAAGTTGCAGGCAAAGCCAAAAAAGAACAAGAAGGAAAATTAGGAGATTTGATGGGAAAACTGTAATTCAATTACAAATTATCAATTATATTTTTTGTAGGGGCGGATATCATCCGCCTTTTGTTATATAAAAAAAATCCGGAAAGAAATGCATCCGGATCATATAATAGAATAACAATTATTCTTTCATGAATCTTTCTTGCGGAACATATGCCACGAAGATAGGTTGTCCATGACAACGAATATCCACTACAAGCCCATGAGTGATAATTAACTGATACGATCTGCGCATATTACTTGCAGAGCAACCGATCAGAATTCTTGACGTCGCAACTGTTTCGGCACGAGCTTCTACGCCTTTTTCATTCAGCTTCAACTTAGTGAGCGCTTCAGAACGCTCAACATGAACCTGATAGAGCTCATCCTGTGACATCCAACAGATGCCTTTCAGATGATTTGGAATCATTAATTTTTCTTCGATGCAAGGAGCAATCAGAGAACCATCATGGTTATAATGCAAATCCATATTCGTAATCAATTCATACAGATGTTTTTCATCATGGATTATCAGATCTTTCGCACCGAAAACGGTAATATCGCTAAGCCGGATAGTGATATCATGACCTAAATTCATCTCAACACTTACTTCACAGTCATCCTTCAATGCAATACGCACATTTTTTAAATAATACCCCTGGATACGCAGATCCTTGTTGAGATAAGAATCAGCAGCCGAAATTGTATAGGGACGTTTTTCTGCTTTGTGACTCTCATCCCAGAACGCTTTGAGCTGCATCAATGCTGCGACCACAAAGAAAAGCTCTCGGTCCGTTGATTTAGGAATTGAAGGCTTTTGCAGCTCCATCTGATTCTTCTCCCAGAAGATAGCCAAACGATGTTCATGTTCATAATCAGCAACCACCTTATCAAATAACAAGATATCGGATTTCTCCACATGGATAACAGGCAATCTACAAATGAGTTTCTGGAAATCATTGGTACCTTGAAGCTCAAGAGTTCCATATACGTTCTGGAACCCGGGAATTCTGTGTTCAAAGGTCTCCTGTGCAAATTGTTCGATCACACCGATAATATGCCCATCATTGAGTGGACAATACATGATTGTATTTTTCATATTTATTTGTGTTAGTTTATTTTTTTATTTATGGAAAATGAGGGTACATATTCAGAATAAAAAGTCAATCCCCAAAAATGAACAATAAATAATTAATAATGAATCCTTTGCAGGACTAAAGTAATGATGGATCTTTTTTGAAGAATAAGAAATTTTTAAACATCAAACATTTTCATAAACAATTACAGCGAAACGAATTACTAATTACGCACGCCTAGGCGGGCAAATTACAATCTTTTAATATTTTAATTTTTTAATATTTTAATAATTTATATACCCATTCAATAAGAAATCCGGTATCGGCTGCTTATACACTGCCTCTAGCCAAGCACCTGGTCATCATATCTTCATCGGCTCTTGAGATAATATTGCTGGGTAGGAAGCGGTTCTTGAGAGCTCAGACAGAAAGAAACCACATCATTTTCTGCGGGATTGGAAATCATAAAATAGAATCTATACGGATCGATATGATCATTGGAAATATTAGGAATGCCCAAAGAAAGATAACTTTGAAAATTAGAAAAGAAGCTATGCAGATCATCCTGCAAATTTCCTGTCCTAAAAAATATTCCATCAGAATAGAGATCTTCACCAGAAAGAATCAGCATACCAAAGATCACTTCATCATTAGTAGTGGTTTGTACCTGAAGATGATCTACAGCGCCATACAGATTGATATACTGGATATTTGAAGAAAATAAGTCCGAATATGATCACGTAGTGACGTCTTTGAACAAAGGCACCAACAACGAACTATGTCAGGAAAGGACATACGGAGACTGACAACCTGTTTGAGATTGAATATCGTTCGACAACGAAATAGAAGTTCACAAAAGGTCAAACCACATACCACATCTTCATTTGCATAAAAAATTTCAGGAAGCTAAGGCATTCCCAGAATGAAGCGTTTGCTGAAACCCTACCCCACGATGAGTCAGTTCGGCAAGTCCAAATTCAAGTCCTCATTTCGCTATATAATAGGACTGATAATAATTTTGGATAGTAGCTGATGATCTCATCATTTGCTGCACAAAATTCATCGCCAACACACCCAATAGCGCTGAAGCCAAGAGGACGAAGATGACTAATATACTTATATTTCACTTTTTATGCATGGAAAGAGAGGAAGAAATAAATGAATAATTAACAATGAATAACGCATAATGAAGGAGTTTTTTTATACAGAAAGACACCAACATTGTTCATCATTCATTATTCATTATTAATTCATAAAAACAATTAGCACCTAGTAAAACAGTTGTAATGGAATATGCACATGCGTCGCCCATTGCGTGCCGTAATTGATGCTATACGCATCCAAAAGCAACCGGAATCATGGCTTATGAACACAATGCAGATAATCATTATTATCACAGACAGTACCAGACTGTAAATATGCATCAGGAGATGCAAAAGGAATGATTTTAAATACGATATGTCCCAACACTACTTTATGAGGATCTGTAAGTTGTATCATCACGCCTGATTGTTGTAGCATCAAAACACAAGATCAATGCATAATAAGCTGACCGGATGTCATAACCTGATTACAATCACCGCTCGCAAAAAATTTCAGCGTTCCGTCTTCTCAGTCCAAATACAAAGTATCAGTAAGTCACTGCATAGCAGTTAAATCTGAATATTGTGAAAAATCGATAGTATTTCTATCTGCGAAATTCTGCATCACTTGGGAGAGACGAAGCACTTCCTGCTGGACATTCTTGGTCTGCTGGACACGAAAGGTCATCTGAGAAATCCAGGTATAGGTCTTGAGAAGGATCACGGACAAAATACCGATGATGACCATCACGATGATAAGTTCTATGAGCGTAAATCATTTAATTTTTTTCATGGTCATGATAAGATATAAATTTATTGTCTTTTCGAACCTTGGCAAGAATTCCTATCCGAACCAAGAGATTTCTCCTCGTTTTACTCATCAAAATGACAATATTTCCACATTTCCATTTTTCAACATTTCCATTTTTCTTATTGTCTTCCAATAAAACTCTCAAGCACAATCTCTCCCGTATTCGTTCATTTTATAAACAACACATGCGATTCTACCTTCACTATCGAATCCAAAGGCAAGATAGTATTTCATTCTCTGACACCGGTAAACAAGATATATCTGCCGAAAAACGTCACATCTCATGTCGTAGTACCAGCTCCAGGCGCATATCGAGAAATATCATTTCCGCTATATTGTCAGGTAAATAGCGATAATCTGAACGTGTCGAAATTCTCTGCAAAATCTAAAGAAAGCGCTACCAGCTGAGCGATAAAATATCCTACAGGGGTAAATCAAACCTGAAGCACCTTATGATCCTGAGCTCCAGAAGAGAAATACCACGCACAAGCTTTATCAGGCTCTATCTGATTGAAAATATCTGAAAGATTTTGATCAGTCAGCAGACAATTTCGCGGCAATCATTTCTGGATATTAGCATCTCTGATATTGTACGTCAATTCAAGTCATTCTTTCGCGAGAAATGCAGCCATAGTCCTAATCTGTGCCCTATCCATAGAAACAAGATCCTGCATCACCACACGCAAAACCGCCAACACTCCGATAGCAAATACCGTGATAGCGATCATCATTTCTATAAGCGTGAATGCCTTTAATTTTCTGGTCATACTACTGACAGGAAGTAAAATACATTGTCGTTCCGGCGATACGGTTTGCAGCCGGAACCCACATTGTTTATATAATTTTCAATTTCTAATTTCTAATTTTCAAACTTCAACTCTGCACTCTGCACCCTGAACTCTGCACTACTATTCGCAAGCCACTTCCCTCAAGCTACAGGTATCCGGCGATAGGGAGAAGCAATATACTTTTCCTGGCTTCACCAGCAATTGAAACGTAACTATTCCCGTTCACACATTCATACTACATCCTAAATGATATGGTGTAAATGATAAGACAGCTTCATCAATATCTGTGGTATCTAATTTCAATCCTGAAATGCTCATCGCCGGTGCATCTCGAAACAACGGAAGAGATTCACCTCCATCATAATCATACTGGACACCAGAACCGATACGGATATGTAGTGACTGATAATGCTCTGCTTGATGATAGCTGGAAACCATATTCTGAGAATAGACTGTCGCATAACTATCCAGAAATTTATCTTTCAATGCCTGCGATTTGAGATCTCAGATACGATTGGACCCGAATTGCATCGTCACCCCCATAAGGATGGCAATGATCACAAGGACAATAACAAGTTCTATAAGAGTGAACGCTCTTTTCATCTTTCACAAAAAATAAATATATCATATCTTTACTGATTACAGCTCAAGTTTCAATAAAAAAACGCTGCACCCTACACAAGTGAGTTCATGGTTTATGGTGTTCAGAGTTAAGTTTTTTTTCTCTGCACTATACACTCTGAACTATGCACTCATGTTACACATTCCGCGTCCAAAAAAATCTCTTGCATTTTAAAAATTTCCGATTATACTATACCTATACCTATGGTTATGGATAGAAAGAGTATTTTTTACTTGCTAAACACAGAAAAATGGAAAAGAAAGCCAAAAAGTCATGCTCTTGCGCCAAGAAAACATGCACCTGTAAGGAATGTAATTGCGATTGCAATTGCTGCAAAGGCGGAAAATGCACCTGCGAAAAGTGTAAATGCTGCTGCAAATGTGATGCGTAAAAAAACAAATAATCAAAAAAGTTAACAATCAACAACCCCGAAAGACCATCAATTATTAACTCCTAGATGAGACACAATGAAAATCAATTCAGGTTTTCATGATGTCGAACCTATACCGGAGATTTTAGATACATAAAGTACGAATGCAAATGAAGTAATTTATGATTTCTAAAACAGTCGGTACATAAGACAGTATACCTAACCATAGGTAAAATTCAAGTTTTTATTTATTATAATCCAAAATACCATGCTCGGAGAAAACAAAAATGCTATTGCCCTGTCAGTCAAAAAAGCAGGAGGAATTATCAAGAAGATAGAGAAGATGATAGAAGAAGATGTCTATTGCGCCGATATCGCACAACAGATCAATGCAGCTATCGGACTGCTCAAACAAGCCAATAACAGACTTCTGGAAAATCACATCAAATGCTGCTGAGCCAGAAAACTCCTTTCCAATGATAAGAAAGAAGTGGATGATTTCGTCAAGGAATTGATCAGAGTATGGGATGTATCAACGAGAAAATAAGAATGAGATACATGATATATGATGCATGATACATGAAAGAGAAAATCTTGCATCCCATGCCTACCGGCAGGCAGGCCGGAATCCAATTAAAACCAATATGAGATACATTTAATCATTAAGCAAAACCCATGAAAAAGAATCAATACGTACCTTTCTATATTGCTATGGCGATAGTAGCTCTCTATACGACAATTCATCAACTTATCATAGGTCATCGAACCGGTATGATTGCCATGAATGATTTTATGGGAGTTTGGTTTCTGCTGTTCGGTATGATCAAATTA
>JBBABI010000009.1:0-15762 GCA_041679065.1 Candidatus Absconditabacterales bacterium | reverse complement strand
AATTATTTGATCTGAAAGGATTTGTGCGTTCGTATCGCAAATACGACATCATCGCCAAACGTTGGCATGGATATGCTTACTTGTTCCCATTCTTGGAAATAGTCCTAGGCCTCGCTTATTTGCTTGATGCTAATATGCAGTATCGGATAGCCATCAATTCATGAACCTTGCTACTGGTAGCTATCACAGGGATAGGAATCTTTCATTCACTCAGAAAAAAAGAAGCCATAGATTGCGTCTGTATGTGAACAACATTTCCACTACCCATGAGTAACATAAACTTATGGGAAAATATCAGCATGTGAGCCATGGCATTTTTTATGCTGCTCCGGATGGGAAATATTACATTGGCGCAAACAGCATCAGACATCACCTGAAACAATCATCAGACATCATCGATTACCCAGCAAACAAGTACAGGCGCAAGTTGCCACTAGATTTAGACATACAAACAAAAAAACTGCCTCACCTAAAAGACAGTTTTTTTTATATTTTATATTTCAACATTTCCACGCCTGCCCGCCCCTGCCTGCCGGCAGGTCTGGTGGGTTTCAACACTTCAACATTTCAATATTTCAACTTTTCAACAGTCCGCCATAGCGGACTAAAGTCCTGCACCTGCCATGATCTGCAGAATAAGTCCAAAGACTCCCAGCGCAATGATCAGGATGATTCATCAGATAAAGACGAGCATGATAGGCTCTATCACTTTCGCCAGACGAGAGATCATGTTATTTAGATCTCACTCATACATATATAAGACGTTATCCAAGGCATTGGACAGATTTGCCGTCTGTTCTCCTACCTTGATCATCACTGCTACATCAGCAGGGATCAGATAGGTTTCATCTTTGAGACTGGTATAGATAGAATTTCATTGAGTGAGATTAGTGATGATGCGTTGGATCATGACCTGATAGACAGAAATATGGAGAATATCTCTAAGTAATTGGAATGTCTGGATATAGCTAAGTCAAGAATTGAGTAATAATTTCATATACCTACACCATCTGACCAGATAAAAGACCTTTGTCATCTTACCGATCAACGGGATACCAAACAAGAAGGAGAACCAGTGTTTCTTTCCTGATTCCGTAGAGAAAAAAATTCCTCAGAGAAGTCCCAGACCGATCAAAAGCCCCAATAAGAGTTTCCGTTGGTGCTGGAAAAAAAGCGAAACATCTCTCAACATCTGAGTGACCCATGGCAGTTTGACAGCTTGGAAGGTATCTGCGATAGTAAAGATATTGGGCAATACGAGCAGAAATAACGCAAACATAGCGACGATAGCCACGATGACCAGAATCGCAGGATAGGTAAGTGCTCAGATATATTTATTTCTGATATCATTCACGTACGTGTATTCTTGTGCTAAAGATTGAAGAACGACAGAAAGCGTTCCTGATGCTTCTCAAGCCTTGACGATACTATAATCCCCTTGATCGAAATAATCTGGCAATCTATTGAGCGCATAGGACAAGCTTTTCCCCTGATGGATAAACGTCGAAATAGTTCCTGCAATCTCTTTGATGGCATAGCTTTTTGAACTTGTAGCGATCAGATCCATGGCATCCATGAAAGAGACGCCTCCATTGAGCAGATAGGAAAGTTCCCTAAAAAACAAAATCTTATCTTTGGTGCCAAAGCTTTTTTTATCCACAGATTGTAAGGCAGAGACAATCACCTTATCTATGGCGGATAGTACATTTCATTTTTCCACTTGTTCTTCCATGATCTAAATAAAAGGTAAATGGTTTTATCGTGTCTTTGCGAACCTTTCGTCGTTCCGGTGTTATTGTCCGCCTAGGCGGACTGCAACCGGAACCTACAGTATCAATATGGATTCCGGCCTGCCTGCCGGTAGGCAAGCTGCAAACCTTAACGCCGCAATGACGATGTGGCTAATCTGTATAGTAATACGCATTCAAATCAACATCCGCATTCTGCTCAGTAGTATAATTCGCAATATCATAAGAAACATTATCTATCTTATACAGCACACGATATACAGGATCTGGATACACCTTCTTCTCCACATTATCGATGAATAAAAGCAGTGCATCTTTATCATTGAATGTAATAGTCAATTTCAAAGGGACATACCGGAGGTTGCCGGTAAACTGTTTGGATTCGCCGATAGCGATAGTATTGACGGAACCATTTCTTGCTCCATTAGCATCTCTCAGCAGGTAATCATTAATATTTGCAAGCAATATTTTTTCATTGATGACCATCTTGGGATCAGAAAGATTATTGAGCTGGATATACGATCTCGCGAAAGAGAAATTATTTTTGATGGATTGGTCGATATCCTGACATCCGACTCTCTCGTTAAGACAGGAAATAATCGTATCAGTCTGACTCTCCATCTTGGTGATCAATGCTTTATCAGCGTCCAACTGTAATTTTTTGGTCTGGAATCCATCAACTTCTAAATTGATGGTTTGCAGATGAGCGGTCGTATTCTGAAATGCATCTCGAGCAGGGAACAGTATGTAATTACCGAAAAGTACAAGAAGTAATAAGAATACAAGAAAATATACTCTGTATCTGATACTGACGACTCTCGATGTCGTAATCAAAAGCTGCTTATCAGGAGAAAGAACGTCCTGAGAATCAGATGTACCAACCGTGGATGGCTTACCCACTATGGAAGGTTGTTTCTGCTCCCAAAGCAATCTATCTATGATCTGCTCATTATTGGTTGGATCCTGTGTCTGTGGTTGCATCATTGGTGACGTTAGCTTCTAAAACAAATTGGAAATATCCGCTCTCTCATACCCTATCATAGGTCTGGACACGGATATTATTGATAAAATCTAACTGAGAGAATCTATCCAAAAGGGAAACGATCCCTTTCTCAGCATTGGAATAATACAGCAAAAGAAGACTGGAAACTTGTCCTTTGAGACTGATGCTATCCAAACCGACTTTAAAATCCGATAAGATGATGCTGCCAGAACCGCCTCATTGGACATCTTTGATATCCTCCAGCATCTGAATCACTTTTTTGATATGATCAGACCGAGGAATCTCTGCTTGTTGTCCTTCCAGGAGTTTGACTGCTTGTAACTTATTATATCCGGTCAACGCTTTGTACGAATCAGCGATAGCAGTCTGTTCTTTCAAAACTTTATTTTGACTCGCTATGGTTTGACGGACCAGAAATCCATCTCACAAAAAAAACAGATAGCCCAAAATCGAGAGAACAAAAAGTCCTAAAATAACCTGGAAATACACTTTTCGTCTAGAATGAAATCAGATGTTGGCCATAGGGTTGCATTGCTATAAGGTAAAAATACTTTTCACGGATGAATTACAATTCACGTCGTTATTGGTTATTAGTTATTGGTTATTGGGGAGTGAAATGAGCCAAGCCCAATACACCAATATACCAATATACCAATACACCAATATACCATTCAATTATACCCGATAAATCCATTTTTTGCAAATTCTAACGGGCTCTTTTTCCAGAAAGAGTTGACTCTTAACAAGAAATATCTATAAGATAGGTAGAAACAATAAAAAAACAAAAATATGAAAACCTTTCTCATGGCGATTATACTTACTCTTGGAGTAGTTTTCGCACAACAGACAAACGCACAAAAAGCCGATTCGCTTATGTTGAAAGACAAAGCGAAGATAAGGGAAGTCCAGGCATTTATTATTGATACTAAGAAAAAACTGCAAGACAGTATAAACGCCCCTCTCTCAAGGGAAGATCAGATCTATATATTAGATCTCTTCTCTGAAATGACGAGAATAACACTATCCTTTTACCCACCAGATTCATCGACAAATAGGGTAATCATAAGCAAGGATGTGAAAGAACAGATGAAAGAAGATATAAGAATCTCACTTAAAAAAAAACTCGAAAAAGAAAAGAAAAAGTAAAGAAATCTATCTCACCTATCAGAATCCCCGGTTTTCCAGGGGATTTTTTTTATATCACAAAGGCCACAAATGGGTTGACATTCACATCAAAATATATATCATATAAAAAATAATTTACCACATTTTTCTCATACACATGGGCTTATCGCAATCAATGGGACAGAGACAGGTTCCCTCACTCAGACAGGAAATCAAGTTATCTCAATCATTGCAATTACAGCAATCCATGAGAGACATCAGGGAGAGATTTTTCACGCCGAGCGATGATAGTAAGGTCATAGATATGCTAGCCGCTAAGCTCGCATCCACGATACAGGACGACAATCTGAAACAGATCATAGCGTTATTCCTGGCGGACAAAAAGGCCAAGGACATGATGTGCGAAAAAGCCATGATGCTATCTATACCCAAGAAAGAGAATCTGGCCCACTTCATATACCAATACCTTTTTCAATCGATAATGGAGGCTGAAAACAAGGATATCATAGATTCGAGTGAGGCGTTCAAGGAAGGAGATGAGAAATATTTCATCAAAGCATTCACCGACAGGATGTTTTTGGAACATGAAGCAAAAGTAGGTGAAGATATGGTAAAACTGACAAATGCAAACGTGTCTAGGGAATATAAGATGGCGAAAAAAGCACTGACTCTCGTAGATCAGAAGATGATCGATTATGCGAAACAGCTCTCGCAGGTACTGGGATTTATATTGGTCACCAAGATCAAAAAAGAAGAACAATGAGAAGAATGAATCCTGGAATTTTTGCGCGAAAAAGTGATCTTGGCGCACATACAGGAGTTTTCATCAGAAAGGCTCTTGAAAAGATTTTTGACGAAATTGCCTGGATTTCAAAAATATAAGGAGATAGCGGATCGCAGGAGGTTTAAGGAAAGCATGATAAATATCATAGGAGAATTTATGCTGATCAGTTTGGGCATCATCAGTCCGGACATGTTTAAGCTCAACAGGGTTCGTATTGATCTAGATGATATCAATAACCTCATACTAGGCACAGAAAGCACACAAGACGAGATAGTCAACCTCTTCCGCTACTACGACCTGAGAGGAATAAACGGAGAGCCTATGTTCTACAATAGACGATACACCGAGAAACAATTGCCCAGCAGAGAGTCGGATGAACTAGTCAAAGATTTCCTGAAAAAATTGAGCGTTCATCAAGACGAGGTATTCCAAGCGTTCTGATATGAGGAATTCATCAAGGATGTAATAGACATCAAGAGAGATGGAAATCTTGATCATGAAGAAAAAAATGATGCCATCATAGATGACGTCAACGACAGGCTTGGAAAAGAAGATTTCATAAAAGCAATGACGAAAATCTTAGCAAACTATAGATACAAAGACACTTATGCTCTCATTAATCCCAAGAAAAAAAGTATTTTATCAAAAAAACAATAACTAAAAACAAAAGGAGGTAATTATGGTAGCCGAAGAAACTGTAAAATTTAAACAAAAATTCATAGATGCGCCTGTAGAACATTTTGGATATGTAACATTTGGCGAACTTAGCCTTGGGGATAAATTTATTATCTTTCCTCTTCCGGCAGCAACTAGAGATGGTGGATTCAAAGCGAGTTCTGGCCTATTGCGTAAGACAAAAGACACAACAAAAAAAACAGCAGGAAGACAAAAGCATGGGACGGCCTTCAGTATGATGATGGGCAGAAAAATGAGAATCACAAATTCAATGCCAGTTATTCGAATAATAACAAAAGAGCCGTATTGAACATGATTTACTAATAATCAGAATCCTGCTGGCATATTGCCCGGGATTTTTTTATTATTCAAAAAAGAATAAGATTGATTTTTAGAGTTGACTTTTATTAGAAAATATTTATAAGATAGGTAGAAAACAATAAAAAAACAAAAATATGAAAACATTCTTCATGGCGATTACAGTTATTATAGCAATAACTCTCGTACAGCAAGTAAGCGGTCAGCAAATCAGCGATTCAGTCTTTATCGCCGATAACCAGAGAATACAAGGAAGGATCACAGACCTGCAAATGCAACTTTCAAAAGATTCTACTGCCGCCTTTACAAAGGACAAAGAAATGTGGATTTTGGAATTGGGATTAGGATGCGTAAATCTTGGTTATAGCCTTATAAAATTATATGAAAATAATGCTATGACAATACAAGAATTAAGGGACAGTCTACCCAAAAAAATCCCTGGAGCAAATCAAGAAACGCAGGAATCGCTATTTAAGGAGCTTGATAATTGGATACAGATGGATCCGACGATCATCAGCAAGAACAAAGAACCACTTGATCTAGATTCGAAAGACTTCAATGAGTATCAGACATTACTTCTAAAAAATCCTTCTTTCTCACTTAAACGAGAAGGAGATATCATGTTATTAGGTTTATGCTTAGGATTAATCGAGCAGAATAAGATCGTTTTCGAACTCTATCAAAGACAAAACGAGCTGATAAGAAAACTAGAAAAAATCATCGAAGCAATAGCGGAAGAATCAGACAAAAGCAAGTAACTGAAGATCAAAAAAACCTAAAAAAATTTATCTTAATATCATAATCCCCGGTTTCCAGGGGATTTTTTTTATAAATTCTCACTGGAATCGCACAATAATGTTGATTTTTATAAGGAAATATTTATCAGAAAAGCTGAAACTATATTAAAATCAAAAATATGAAAACAGCATTATCTAATTTCTTTTCATTCTCAAAAGAAGCGAAAAACAAAAAAAGAAAAAGATTAAATCGTCCTGATAAAAATGAATCTTCTAAACTTAAAGAAGATTTAAAAAGACTTGAAGAGATGGCCGATAAAGCAGCAAATGAAGAAAGACAGAAAGCTTATGATTTAAAAAAACAGAAAAACACGATCTGTCCTGCATGTAGAAACAATAGTACTATTGTAAACAAAATTAGAAGTGTTACTGGCGAAGGTCATATTTCTGGAGAATTTTCACTAGGATTTGGTTCTGTCTCTGGAAGTTCTAGCATCTCAACAAAACCGGTAAATCACTGCAATAGTTGTGGTAATGAATGGAAAAAAACAAAAATCGAGTTGGTTGACCAAAACGATCTTATGGCAATATGGATATATTATATAATAGTATCCATTGAAGGGAAATATACCTTTGGCGATAAAATCACAAAATCATTAAAAGATAAAAAATTCTATGCAGAAACTTTTTGTCTGGCTTTGGAAAATGAAATTTTAAATTATAGATTAAAAAAAAATCATCATTATACTAAAGACGACCTAGAATTATCTGAACTGAGAAAAAATTTCAAATCTGTCTATGATGATTAAAGCAGAACAGAAATATACATATCCCGGTCACTCCGGGATTTTTTTATTCTTCAAAAAGACTCCGACACTCAAAATTCAACATTCGAAATTCAAAATTATATTCAAGCAATTTCCATCTCAGCGCCATGCAATTTCTTCATTTCCTTAAGCACCTCCCCCACTTTATACCTTGGATCATGCTGACTAGCATAGTACCGTTTATGCGGATCGAAAAAAATTATTTTCTTCAGATCTTTGAAGTCCTGAAATATCTCTGCATAGGTACAGATAATGACTGACTTCAGTCACTTCTTGATCTCCCATCGATGTACATCCTTCTGATTCTGCGTATTGCTTGCTAACAAAATAATGTTTCATTGTCCCAATGTTTCAGTGTTTCATTGTTGATTAGACATGGTTCGCAAATCCGGGAATACAATCAATGTTTGTCCGCTTTCCGCGAGTGAAAATCAAAGTTCCTCAATATTCCTCGACATTCCTCAATCTTCCTCAATTTTCTTTAACTTTCAACTCTTCTTTTCCCTTTCCAGCAACTTTTCCACTTCGTCACTTATGAATAATTTAATCACTGATTTATACGTGGTATAATAGGTCGCTACCATCCGATGCAACAATTCTATACTTTTTTTACTAAGAAATCAGGGATAACATCTTTCCATGCTTCCATTTTTCAACGTTTCCACATGTCCATAAAGTTCCTCGAAAGATACCTTTTCTCACAGACACAGGAAAAATTCCGATCCCAGTTGGAGCAGATCTCATGTCTTGGTTTTCAGATTCTCAGCAGACAGCTTAAAAACCTTATCAAAACCGCCAAATCTTGTGAATGAGTAGAGGTACATGGGAAGTGAGAATGAATAATGAATAATGAATAATTATGGAAGATATATAAGAAAAAATTAGAGCAATACAAGAAATGAAAAGAATCAGTTATTTGCTTCGCGTATATTTGCTCACTACGTGAGTGTATATTAACTCGTTTCACTCACGTATATTTGCTTCGCGTATATTCATAGTTATTTACTCACTGCGTTCGTGTTTATTAATACACCACAAATAACATCCGAAGGATAAATACACGCCCGCCAAAGCGGGCTAATATACGACGTCAGTCCAATATACAGCCACAGGCGAAATACACAGCCCGATAGGGCAAATATACGATTCTTCCATTTCCCTTGCTTTTTATAAGAAAATATATATAATATTCACATACAGAAAAAGTCTCAACTGTATCTCTTTTGAAACTTTATATATAAAAAACAAAAGTATGTTGAAATCAGCAGAGAAATTAGGGAATATGTTAGCATCCAATATACCATCCAATGGAAGCCCCAAAGCCTCTTCTATAACGGGACTCATTTTTTTTCAAATCAAACCATTCAAAGATAATGATCGCGAAGTGAATCATCGGGATACGGTAAGCAAAAATCTGATCAGCCTCAAAAAGAAAAAAATGATTTTCATCATCAGCGGAAATGCTACTGATATCAAAATGTACGTCGGCATACCAAAAAATTTCAAATGATACTTCCAAAATACCTTTTTCGCAAGTTATCCGACTTCTGATCTTATAGATATCGACCCCATTAAAATCCCAGAAATCAGGGATCATATCATTTTCTCCAAAGAAGGAAAAATCCAGACTCAGATAGATTTCACCAGAGGCTGAACTTATATGGATCCTATGAACGCGCTTTTCTCACTCTACAATATTGTAGATCAGCATGCTCAATTAAACCTCTATTTCACCTATACCTTCAAACATCCTAGAACATTCTGTTATGTACTAAAGAAACTCGCCAAACGGGCACGAGGAAAAAGGAAAACCGAAACTGGCGACGAAAAAGAATCCAAACCAGAAGAAAAACCAGAAATATTCAGTTCATTTTCTTACAAAATCAGAAGCAAGGACAAATATATGACCGAACAACTCAGACAGAATATCAAATCCGCATTCGCACCATTCGTTTCCAATGGCAAACTCAAAATCAAGAAAACAGAGAAATTTCTCGGCATGACTCACGCTCAAGCGGTGAATTTTTTCCATATCCCTACGGTAAATAATTTCGTCAAAGGATTGGAGTATTGTCTGTATAGGAAACTCCCCTATCCGACCAATCTCCCTACCATAAAAAATACAGATTCCAATGATCTGACTATCCTCGGAAAAACCGATTACAGATCAGAAAAAATCACGTTCGGCATCAAAAAGGAAGATAAATTCAGACATATGTATATCGTCGGTAAAACAGGTACAGGTAAATCCGTATTCCTCAGCAATATGATCATCAGCGATATGAAAGCCGGCAATGGACTGTGCCTTCTGGATCCTCATGGAGAATTAGTAGATGCGGTTTTGGAACACATACCGACAAATAGGATCAATGATGTCATCTTATTTGATGTCGCAGATTCAGATTTCCCTATCGGATTCAATCTTCTGCAGGCAGAAACGGAGGACGGGAAAAATCTGATCGCCTCAGGAGTAGTCACGACATTCAAAAGATTGTTCGGGACTTCACGAGGACCTAGACTTGAATATATCCTGAGAAATGTCGTACTTTCTCTCGTAGATTATCCTAATGCGACACTGATGCATATCCTCAGACTTTTGACAGATAAAAATTTCCGTGAAGAAGTGATCACCAATATCAAAGATACCGTCGTCCTGAAATTCCGGACAAATGAATTTGCTAAATGGAATGACAAACAAAGGGAAGAAGCCGTCGGACCGATTACCAACAAAGTCGGACAATTCCTCTCGTCCAAGTTAGTCAGAAATATTTTTGGCCAGCCAAGAACGAAACTCAATATGAGAAAAGCTATGGATGAAGGGAAAATCATTCTCGTCAATTTAAGCAAGGGAAGAATCGGAGAAGATAATGCGAATATGATCGGATCGTTGCTTGTGACCAAAATCCAGATAGATGCCATGTCCAGAGCGGATATCCCTGCACATATGAGAAGGGATTTCTATCTTTACATAGATGAGTTCCAGAATTTCGCCTCAGAATCATTTGTCACGGTGCTTTCCGAAGCGAGAAAATATAAACTGTCATTGATCGTCGCTAACCAATATACTTCACAGCTTTTGCCGGAAATCAAAGATGCTATCTTCGGTAATGTAGGAACAACGATTTCTTTCACCGTAGGAAAAGATGATGCTGACGTCATTGCAGGACAATTCAAAGGAATGGTAGCGGTCAACGATCTTATCTCATTGCCAAAATATACGACCTATACCAGATTGATGGTGGATGGTATCTCATCTGATCCCTTCAGCATGAAGACGCTGCCACCGATAATAAACACGCAGTGATCATTGGAATTGATCGATAAGATCAGGAAACAATCCAGACAGAGATATGCTATGCAGAAAGTGCAATTGGAGAAACTCATGGATGCCCGGGGCAAGAAAACATTTTCGCTCCAAGAAAAAATAGCTGAAAAAGCGAAATTTGAATCATTAGGCATGAGTCAGCAAGATGCAGAAAATCTGCAGAATCCCGTCGTCATCCAAAATGAAGCTAAATATACAGAATACGAAATCGATGGAGACGCGCCTGATGCCATCATTTTCGATACAGAAAATTTCAATCACAAAGCTGTCTGGTATACCAAGCCCAAGATGCTGGAAAACCAGGCAACATTGAAATATTCAAAAGGGCAGAAGGTAGATACTGGACAAGGCGAAGTGAGGATGCATGTAGATATCTATCAACATCAAACTATCATAACGGAGAACAAAATGCCGCTCATGATCCGGATCGGAAAAAAAGAAGATATCATACAGCAGATGGAAGACATCACCAAAAGCGCAGGATATACATTAGACCAACAGAACTTTCTGAAATTCTGCCCCAATGTAGAAAAAATCAAACAGCAGCATCCTGAAGTAGTGACCACGCCAGCTCCTAGTGTAGCAATCTGAAACAACCTGCCTACCGGACAAGCAGGCCTGTGACAACCTGCGGCCACCTGAGGCAATCTGGGGCAATCTGTGGCCACCTGAGGCAACATACCCATAGGAGATGGATCATTTTCCATAAAAGATATCAAACTATGAGAACGATATGAAGGATATATCAAATTAAGTTACAACTACGGCATGTTCATCACCGTCAAAGGTGTAGAAGGTCTTCTGCACAAAAATTTCATTGTCGCTCCTGAGGGAGTCGATCGGAAAAAATATTTCAATATCGGCGACAAGATCAGATGCAAAGCGCAAGAATTCAAGGAAATCAACGGAGAGAAGAAAGTGGTGCGAAGTATGAAATAACCCCTCGTCATTCCGGCGTTATTACGAAGTTGCAGCCGTAATCCACATCGAAATAATTTTTAAAAAATTACCTTCTACCATGAAAAACATCCTGATCCTAGGCGCATTACCCAAAACAGAAGAAAGAAAACAGCTGTATACATCGATCATCGAAGCGTGCAAATCTTTTGCAACAGAAATTTTATCGCCGATAGATACTGTTAATTTCAAATGAGACGGCAAAGAAAGATATGAACGTGCATTTACAACGATAAAGAATGCTGATGTGGTAATTAGTGAATTAAGCCAGCCTTCCACAGGCGGAGGTATGGAGATCAAAGAATGCGAATATAAAAATAAGCCAGTGATCGTTATCGCAAAGGAAGGAAGCGAAGTATCGGGTCTAGTCAAAGATTGTCCTGCGACGAAAGAGATCATCCATTATAAAGACATTGAAAATCTGAGATCAGAATTGATAGAAGCATTAAAGAAATATTAATACACCACACCAAGAGAAAAAAGTGGTATGGAGCATAAAGTAAATTGAGAATTGAGAGTTGAGGATGGAGTTTATATTGTATAGATTCTGAAAATATGAAAAAAATAAAAATTTTATTCCTATGCAGTGACAATTATACAAGAAGCATAACAGCTGAATTCTGCATGAAAGATTTTCTGAAAAGAAGAAACATAGATTATATAGAGGTATCCTCTGCAGGTACGAATGCCAATAGCGATACTTCGAAACTCCATAGGACACATTTTGATCGCATGAAAGAACTAGGGATAAATGCATCTGCATTTACCAGAACTCAATGTGATGAGAATCTACTGAAAAATGCAGATCTGATTATAGGGATGGCGCAAGAGCATCAAGATTTCGTTTCGGAGAAATACAGGTTTCATATCCCGTTATATAACGAACTTGTATGTAACAAAAAAACATCCATTGTTGTTTCCAACCTAGATAGCGATGAGGATATTCCACAACAAATCACCAATATGACGAACCATATCTATGCATCCACTCCGATTCTGCTTGAATACATCATCAAGCATCTATAAGACGACACAAACAAAAAATCCCCAAGTTCTACCTAGGGATTTTTTTTTATGAAATTTATATTTTAAAGACCATCAAACATTTTTACTCTGAACTATAAACTCCACACTATACACTACTTTCTAAGTCGCATATTCGAAAATAGAAACTTCTTCATAGATCTGATCAATGGCTGCTTGAATCTCCATCACGGGAAGCTGAAACGTATTGTTGAAGAAATTGTTTGAGAGCAAAAATGCTTGTAAAATACCTGATGTCTCTTGAAGGGAAGTAATGATGTCGTTGATGGCTTGCATATCACTAATCACTTTTTTATTCAATGCTTTTCTGAGATCGCCAAGATGAAGTTTGATTTTTGTGATATTATCAACAATCACATTTACGAAGTCTGATTCTACTTTGTTTGCAGTTGTTATGCTGTATTGCGCTACTGAATCAGTGGTAAGATCCAGACACATAGCAAGGTTCTTTTCGATATCCTTGCAGACGCCTTCGATCTTCTGGATAAGTGAATTTACCGTACGAAGTGATTCAGATGATGTGTGCATGTTTTCCATAACAGAATGATAAAGTGATAAAATCCGCCACGGCGGAGATAAAATGATACATGGCAGCAAGTAATGTTTTTCGTTTAGTCGTTTATTCGTTTTGACGATATAATTATATCCCCAAATCATATTTTTCCAAAAAATAAAGAAGAATCTGACCGCAAATCTACAGTTTCCTTATTTTCAACATATTTCGTATTTACAAGACGAGTTTTCCATATCTAAATGCAAACCAAGAGTTATCAAGAAGAACTTAGATAGGAGATCTTGGACCTTAGATGGGGAAAAATATATCTAAAGTCTAAGTTCTAAGTACTAAGTTCTATTTTGAAAATTTGACAGGAATTTTTTTTAGAGTATAATTGAAGTAGAACATTTCATCACTTTATCACTTTATCATTTTATCACTCTATGCAAAAGACACTTCAGCTTGGCAAGACACAACGGATTTTTATCCAAGCGCCGGATAAAGAAACAATCGATAAGCTCGCTCAAGAGTACGGTTTTCACGAAATGATTGTAGATGATATTCTAGGAGTCAATACACAATCCAAGATCGACACCAGCAGTGATCATTTTTTCTTGGCGCTTACTTTTACCAAATATATACAAGAAGCATCAAGATATCTCTTCAATGAACTAGATGTAATCATAGGAGAGAACCACATTATTACCACTATAGGAGTAGAATCCGAAAGTTTTAATGCTGTTTTTGATAATCTAGCTAAAGAAGTAGCCAAGATAGATGGGTCATATAAATCATCTCCCTATTATATTCTCTATAGAATCATCGATGCATTTTATGACAAGACAATCAAATCGCTTACATTTTCTTCACAAAAATTACTTGATCTCCAAACAGACATAGGAGACAAAGGGAAAGATGTTGTGGATGAATTGATAAATGAGGATCTCA
The DNA here is from genome assembly GCA_041679065.1 of Candidatus Absconditabacterales bacterium. Classification (GTDB taxonomy): domain Bacteria; phylum Patescibacteriota; class Gracilibacteria; order Absconditabacterales; family Absconditicoccaceae; genus CAJBLF01. Next base: position 1,775 of record JBBABI010000009.1, on the reverse strand, counting down.
ATAAAATATTTATCAAACATAATTTTCTTTCACAACAAGAGATCATCGACGATCTTATAGATCATATAAGTAAACTCCATGAAAAACATCTAACAACATATTTCAATAGTCTCAAAACAAAACTTGCAAAAATTATCAGGACTATAAATGTACTGACAGAGAAAAATGATTCGCTTATGGCTGCATACAACACATTTTTAGGAATTAAAAGCAACAAAAGCGTCACAAGATTGACATTTATCAACTCTATTTTCATGCCATTGACGGTGATAGCAGGTATATGAGGAATGTCCGAACGAAGCATGATGACCGGCCCAGAACACTGGAGAATTGCCTATCCTTTATTTATCCTGTTATGTATAGCCATAGCATACATCACCTTCCTGATCCTACGTAAATATTTTTTGAAGAAATAGTTTGATCATTGGTCGGAAACTGTTAATCGATAGCCGATTATTCTATCAACGATTTACGAATGACGATTAACGAATGTCCAATCTGCCTGCCGGCAGGCAGGTACACCGATATACCAACTCTTTCAAGAGTAAAGGAGATTTTTTTTATAAACATTGATTTCAACAGAGATTTATCTATGAAAGATTCATAATCTTTTACCTTTTATTCTAAATTCCCATGAAAAAAATTTTACTATTGCCACTAGTAATTACGGCAGTGCTTTTGACTGGCTGCGGTCTGACTGATATGGCAAAAAGCGCAAACACGCTGTTTTCTGACATCCAAGCAGGAAATATCCAGGTAGCATATAATGAGACATCTAAAGAATTCCAAACATCCACAACAATTGATCAATTCAAAACATTCCTAGAACAAAGCACGTTGATTACTACAAAAAGCACTACACGAAATGAAAAAAGTCTGACAAACAATCAAGGGTCATTGACATGATTTGCGACCCTTACCGATGGGACGATTATTCCTTTGGTAGTAAATCTTATCAAAGAAAACGGCAAATGGGGGATTTATAATATCCTAATCACAAAAGGTGGAATAACAGATCAAACCGCCACAGGAGACATTATTACGCCAACAGAAGCAATAACGTTGATAAACGGATCTATAGGCTTATTTGCTGACGCAGTCCTTCAAGGAAATTTCGATACATTTTACGCTAATATCTCAGAAGTTTGGAAACAACAAACTACTGCAGCAGCGCTCCAAGAAATCTTCCAGAAATTCATTGATAAAAAAGTAGATCTTTCATTCACCAAGACAGCTACACCAAATATACCAGCAGCACCTACAATAAATGAAAAGGGTATTTTGATCATTCAAGGTGCATTCCCTATCGGTACAGGAGGAGTAGTATTCCAGAACCAATACATCAAAGAAAATAATGCATGGAAATTATTCGGCATTAATATTCAAATACAATAAATAGCTGAATATATCAAAAATGCCTATGGATCCGCTCCTGGGCATTTTTTTGAAATGAATAATGAACAATGCACGATGAATAATGGCGGAGTCTTTTTGGAAGTATAAAAGAAACACCTACATTATTCATTGTTAATTGTTCATTCATTTTGCACAGCAAAATGCAGAGCTCCATGCCCATTGCAAATTATATCCTCAGGTTTTCCCGGTAATATCCAAAGCCTCTCATATAAAATAGAGTCATGGGATTTTTTTGGACTGAAAATGCTGATCAAATTCTGACAGGATGATTCCTCCGACAGAGACCTTCGCCTCTCCCAATGGTCTCAATGCTTTGACACGAAAATCACGCAGGGTATCACCTGGTTTTAAGACAAATT